>CAYOSZ010000001.1:0-480 GCA_964406715.1 uncultured Ignavibacteria bacterium
AAATAGCCCGCGTACCCTCCGCCGGTATCAACCGCGTGCAGCTTCCCTTTGGGATTTATTGTCCCGAGTCCGACATTTCCCGAGGGGATGGCAAACATGTCGTTCTTGAAAACCTGCCAATCGCCATCGATACCGCCACCTCCACCGCCGACAACGCCCGCCTCGCTGATCGCCTGAACCGTTGGTTTGCCCGGTAGCAGTTAACTCCAGCCAATTGTTAGTTCCATCCCACTGGGTCTCATTATGCGTTCCCCCGCCAAATCCAGTTGAGGTATTATCGTCATCCGTCTGATCGACCGGAATGAGCTTGGCTACACCATCCGTCACCTCGACTTTGGTCGCATCCGAGACCGTATAGTTCCCGGCGGTGGTAAACGTCCAGTTGACAGTATCAGCCCATGCCCACCATGCAGTTCCTACTACCAATGCTACTACTAAGCCAATCAATAATCTTTTTCCCATGGTTATCGCTGTGCGAAT
>CAYOSZ010000001.1:490-13781 GCA_964406715.1 uncultured Ignavibacteria bacterium
TCCTTGTGCCATAAAGACCACTTTCCCCTAAATTTCGACTATCTTGAAGACATGGCCACTTTTCATGCGAAGATCATCCTGTAATTAATCCCAGGAGATGTTTTCTAAACCTTCATGTGCTAACATACTTGTGCAGTTACCGTCTGAGTAGAGAAATGTATAGCATGGGATAACGGACTGCTTGAAGTTTGAGCCGGACAATGAAAAGGGAGGACACTCATCTTCACTATCTCTTGCCTCTTCCCAGGGATTTCGGTTTAATGACTGTCACTGACAGAATCTGTCAGTGATAAGTGTCGGCGGAAAGTGGATATTCTTTATGGCAATTCTAAAATCTGCACTAATACTCATATGCAGTTACCGTGAGGGTAGAGGGATGCTCAGTACAGAAAGAAGTATTGACCGGCGTTTGAATGCGTAACCAAAAGGTTTCGCTATCGTCAACCGCCACGTTGGTTACAATAGTGAAATCGGTATCATAAGCAGAGATATCCGTCCAGGGGGCGGTGATAATCACCGCAGTTCGATCTCTCCTCGCCTTTGGATGGACTGTTGCCATAAATAATCGAGAAACTATCCTACGGATCCGTTTGGCTTCCATGTTTTACCTATTCTTTATCTTCAACAGTTCCAGCATCCGATCAAGCTCTGGCAGTCTCAATAGGTAGGAAAAAACAGAATAGCTAACTAATCCCAGAATTAAAATGATCAAAAGCTCTAATATTTTCGCAGGTAATTGTACCGTCCCCAAATTCAGTCCAAAGTATTTAAGGTAAATCCATATGGTTGCTCCCATCAAGCCGGCTGAAGATAATATTTTGGAAAATGTGCCCCCAATATCTTTTCTGTCAAGTGGTCCGATTCGTTTGTCTAAAATCAAAAGAAGCAGAAAAAGATTGGTCAGGGCGGCAACCGAAGCGGCGAGAGCTAAACCTCTATATCCCAGGGGGTGCATTAAGATCAAATTTAAAATGATATTGACCGCTACTGCCACCACGCTGGTTTTTACCGGCGTCTTGGTATCTCCCATGGAGTAGAATGTGGAAGCGGTCAGTCTGACAGACGAATAGGCGAAAAGCCCGATACAGTAAAACATCAAAGCTTGAGAGGTGGCAACCGTATCCAGATAGGTGAATCTGCCGTGTTGAAACAAAACCGAGATTACAGGCCGGGACGCCACGGCCAGAAAAACCGCCGAGGGGATGGTCAGAAATAAGACCAGTTTCAAGGATGAGCCGAAGGTGGATAGAACCTTCCCCATCTCCTTTTTGACCGCAAAAGCGGAGATGATGGGGAAGGTGACCGTTGCCACCGCCACGCCGAATACGCCGATGGGGAACTGCATCAGCCGAAAACTGTAATTTAAGTAGGACACGCTTCCCTGGGGAAGCAACGATGCAATCAGGGTGTTGACGAATATGTTGACCTGGGTGGAGGCAAGTCCCAGGGTTGCCGGTGCCATCAGAAGGAGAATTCTTTTAACACCAGGATGACGAAGATTGATCTTGAAGCGATACTTAAATCCTATCCTTCTCAAAGAGGGTAGTTGAATGGCCAGTTGACCCAATCCTCCCAAAAGAACACCCAAAGCCATTCCTATGATGGGCGGATCAAAATAAGGTGACAAAAAAAGTCCGCCTGCTATCATTCCCAGGTTGAACATGGTGGGAGCCAAAGCCGGTACGCCGAAGCGCCTGAAGGTATTTAAGATTCCCATAACCAGGGCAGCTAAGGCAACCAACAGCAGAAACGGAAACATGATCCGGGAAAGATGGGTGGTCAACTCCTGCTTGCCCGGCTCCTCATCGAATCCGGGAGCGATGAGTTGAACGATGTAGGGGGAGAAGATGATTCCTAAAATCACGATCACACACAGGGTGATCAGGAGCAGATTCAGGACTAAGTTGGCTAATTCCCACGCTTTCTCTTTGCCCTGATTGGTCAGATGATCGGTGAAAACAGGAATGAAGGCGGAGGACAGAGCCCCCTCGGCAAAAAGATCCCGCAGCAGATTGGGTATGCGAAAGGCAGCGATGAAGGCGTCGGTGGCAAACCCGGCTCCGAAAAGATAGGCAAATACCTGCTCCCTGACCAGACCCAGGATACGGGAGAGAAAAGTGGCCGAACTGACCACGCCGGTGGAACGGGTGATTTTGTCCTGTTCGGAAACTGAGACCATAATCAAGCCATAATATTTAAGTTACAGTCTTTTTCTTTCCCGATTTTCGACCTTTTGCAAGCTATGCAGGGGCAATTGATGAATTCTCTTTGCCGCTCACCTGAATCCCCTCCTTACAGAGGCGGTGACTTTCGATTCCCTCTCCGTTCAAAGGAGGGGGTCAAACAGAGGGACTCTGTATGCGTACTGAGCAAGGCTTATAAATTATCTTGCTACGGCTTTTTGATCTTGACAAAAAAGCATTTGATCCTATATTGGTTGAATCATAAAAGCTGGGACATCAAAAAGCAAGGAGAAAAACATTGCCCACACACAAGTCGACTGCCAAAAGACTTAAAACCAGCCAGAAGGCTAACGCAAAAAACAAAGCCATCAAATCGAGAATAAGCACTCTGGTCAAGAAGATGGAGGCTGCGCCCAGTGACGCTTCCTTGAAGGAAGTGGCTTCATTTCTGGATAAAGCTGCTCGTACCGGTGCTCTTCATCCGAACAAAGCATCACGAATAAAATCAAGATTGACCAAGCTAATGCAGAAAAAAACTGCATCCCCTGCTCAGTAATCCGGGAAAAAAAGAATCCCGGGAAGGTCACCAAACCAGATGCCTGAGAAGGCGTAAGAGCCGGCGATTTGATTTCAGGATGGTCTTGATCAGAGCAATAGGTTCAAGGGCGGTGATGGTTCTATCTTGAAAGTAATCCTTCAGAAATAGAACCACCGCGTCGAAATCCTCATCTGTCATCTTCAGGAATATGGCTCGACAATAGGAATAGAATCTCAGCTCTTTCCCTTTTATCCTCAGAAATTCATCCTCATACCTCTTCAGGGGAGAAAAAGAGGACTGTCTTTCCTTAAGAAAACGGCTTACCACTTCTCCGGCCAGCTTCCCGGACAAAAGAGCATTTGATATCCCCGCGCCGGAGAGGGAATCCACCACCCTGCCTGCGTCTCCCACCAGAAGCACGTTCTTTTCCACCAGTCTCCTCTTACGGTTAAAGCTGGGGATTCCCCCCATGATGAATTCAGCCTGCTTGAATTTGGCAAATCTCTTTCGGACAAACAAATCCAGAAGATCTTTGGCTTTTGGGGTGGTGCGAGTGGGAGTTAAGGCTAAGCCCACGTTGGCGGTATTCTCCCCTTTGGGAAAGACCCAGGCATATCCGCCCGGGACAAGGGATTGCCCCAGGTAGAACTCCAGGCAATCCGGCTTTACGTCAATTTCCTTTAGAAGATATTGAGCCGACGATTCAATCTGATCCAATTTCAGATGGGAATCGATCCCGGCCCAGCGTGCCACCCAGGATTCCACCCCGTCCGCTCCGATGATAACCCTGGTTTGATACTCTTTCTCCTTTCCGTTCTCCCTCACCTTTACGCCGCAAAATCCTTTTCCCTTCTGGCTGACCAGACCCACCGCACAGGAGTTCAACTTCACGCACGCTCCCAGGGAAGCTGCCTTTTCTGCCAGCCTCATGTCGAAGACCTTTCTGTTCAACACGAAGCCGGCATGGGGATGATTTAAGGTGAACTTTTCATCTGAGGGAGAAACCAACAGCACCTGGTGAACCCGGGTGTTGATCCATTCCGGGTCCGGTGTGACAAACTGACTCAAACCGGTGGTGCTTACACCCTCGGCGCAGGAAAGGGGCACTCCTATCTCCGGGTGTTTCTCCAAAAGCAGGACGCCCATCCCGTTATCCGCTAAAATATTTGCCGCCATCGATCCGGCCGGTCCTGCTCCCACCACTATACAATCAAATTTTTCTTCCATTCTCCGAATGGGGAATCAAAGTTTTCGAGGGAGAAGAAGATTTGCCCACTCCGGTTTTAACTCGTAGCGCTCCCGTGGGACAAAAGATCAGGCAACTCTCGCACACCGTACACAATTTGTGGTTAATCTTTAAACCATCAGAGTGAAGTTCCAAAGCTCCAATAGCACAGACTGCCACACATCCCCCACACTCTCCGCACAGCTTAAGATCAAGTTCCAGCATATGCTCTAAACCGATCATTACCCAAGACAAACTTTAAACCGTATGGTTAAAGGCAAACCCCAAGGTTAACCTGCAGGATCAAGACATTTCGCCAGTGGTAAAACTTTAGGCAAACTTGCATCTCTATCGACAAACTGCAGGAAGGCTGGGGAGAATCCCAGCCTTCCTATTACCATCCTTTCGTTATTTCCGCTTTGCCCGTTGATTATTTCAACAAAACCATCCTTTTGGTCTGCGCCACCTCACCCGCCTTAAGTTCATAGAAGTATACCCCGCTGGCCAAGTTCTTGCCTTTTTCGTCTCTTCCATCCCAGATTACCGTCTTTGAGCCCGCCTTTTGGTTTTCTTCAACCAAAGTGACCACCCTCTCTCCCAGAATGTTATAGATGTTTAGCGTAACCGGACATGGCCTTTTAAGATGGTATGTAATCTGAGTCTCTGCGTTGAAGGGATTGGGATGATTCTGGAAAAGTTGAAAATCCTTTGGCAGGTTGGATTCTCCTTCGCCCTCCACCGCCGAGGGCTTGGGGCAGATCATGATGGCGTATTCCACCCAAGTATGGATGGGCAGCTGGGGGTCATATGAGACGGTATCCTGTCCCGGCTGGAAGTTTTGTCCCTCAAATGGAGTTATCTCCTCGAAGTCCTGATAAAAAACCAACCGCCAATTGCCGGCAGGGTGTGACTCCACCAGTGCCCAGTAGATATCCTGAGATACATATTGAGGATCGTTGTGCAGGGTGTCTCCTAGGGGATGCGAAGGATGTTCATCCGGCGGCCTCAGCCTTCCGGGCCAGCCAGCTTCCGTGGCATCTCTGGCCGGGTCGCTTAAAGCCACCTTATTGGAATCCGAGCAAACTCCAGCCATGGTAACGAAATGTCCCCCTACTCTCTTCCACTCCGCCCCCTCTAACTGCCAGAAGCCCAAAAGCAGGATGATGTCCTGACATTCTTTAAGCGAGTCTTCCATCTCGTAGAAATCCGGCTTCAGATAGGTGTTCTCCTGCAGTGGGAAACCGTAATGCTCGAAATATCTATTCAAACCCGACTGCATTGAATCCACCTCGGTTCCGCTGTCCGGATGAGTATGAAAATATCCGGTTAAAAGTCTTACCAGACCGGCGGGATCGTTTTGATATACCGCCGGAACGGCATCGAACCACCACAGACAGTTTGCCACAGCCGCGGGACCGCATAGAGCCGTCGAATCTCCGAATTGATATTGATCGAAATCCGGCATGCCGCTGGGAGCCCAGGCGGTATCCGGTTTCCAATACCACGAGCTGTTGCATTCATCCGCGTTCACGTATCCGGTGGCACGAATTATGACGTCTCCGGGAGGGTCGGTGCCCCAATAATCAACCCAGCTGTAATAATCTTCGGGATCGAGAAACCAATTATCGCAGGTGTCCGCTGCTGGGGCAACGCCGGGGTCCATCATAAGGCTGGGAAGCTTGTTGATATCTTTCAGGCTCAGGTACATAACCTCCACGAAAAAGGGATCCGTAACGCAACAGGGTTGAGAGAGGGTCAGATTCAGCATGTTGGGATAACCGGAATCGCTGGGAATGCTGAAGTTTTCGGAATACAGAATGGAGTCGGGACCGTTACATTTATCTCCACCCGAGACATCCCTTATGTTTACCTGAACGTCTACCGGCCAGTCGTATTCCAAGGGGAAGAGCCCAAAAAGGTAGAAATGCACGTCCGTGATCTGAAAGGGATAGGGACGGCTGGAACATTGGACCGGTTCCATGTACACCGCACATCCCATTCCCGAATCAAAGCTTTCATATAGAAAGCCCACGCTTCCGTCGTCGTTGGAGATCTCACAAAAGCTTCCCTCCCCCGAATTGAAATCCGCGATCAAACCGGGAATTCCATCCTGGGGCGGGATTGGAACCAGCCCGCTCTTTCCGTCGTTTCCGGAAACCGCATTCAGGCTGAAACCCAACCAGAGAACCACCGTTAATGTGAGGACGATCAAAAATCTCTTTGTCATCTGTCCCCTCCTTTCAGATTTGAAAAAGATGCCTTTTACCGGAATCTTCATCCGGATTAATCTCTCGGAATGATTACTGAAATCTTCTTCGTCACCATTCCCTGTCCCGCTCCATTGGACAAAAGTATATATCAAGTAATTCTAAAAAGCAAGAATTTTTGACATCAGCATCAGATTTCGACGTTATCCGGAAACGCTCTTCATTCGAATAAAAAAAGGGAGGCTGAGAATCTCTCCCAGCCTCCTTTTGTGATACATCCGCTGTATCCGTCCATACGGACGCCCGCCTGGGCGTTTAATCCTTCGAGCAAAGCTCTCACTTCGTGCCGCACTTCGTCCTGAGACTCAGTGTCGAAGGAAGCGCACTCAGTGCGAGGCAGGACAAGTCCGTTGACCCAATCCGCTTCATCCGTTACATCCGTTGGTATGAACCAAATGGTTCATAACGTTGACTACCTCACTACTTTAGCAAAACCAGACGCTTGGTCTCTTTGGCCTCGCCTGTTTTCAGTTGATAAAAGTAGATACCGCTGGACAGGTTATTTCCTCTTTCATCCTTTCCGTTCCAGCTGGCCACATGGGTTCCTGCATTCATTCTTCCCTCTGCTAAGGTTCTCACCTTCTGTCCCAGGATGTTGAAAACCGTCATGGTCACCTCAGCCGGTTTTCGGAGATTGAACTTTATGACGGTTTCGTTGTTGAAAGGATTGGGATGGTTCTGATAAAGCTCAAAGCTCTTGGGAATCACCCCCCCTTCTTCCTCTTCCACCCCGCTGGTTGTGGGACAGATCATCACCGCGAATTCCACCTCGGTATACACCGGTGGTCCAACAATGTCTGGACCCTTAAAAGGCTCTTGTCCCGGCTGGAAGTTCTGACCCAGGAATCTGGTTACAAATTCGACACTAGGGGACGTTAGGTAGTCTGGAAGTCCCCAATGAGGATTCCCCGAAGTGGGGGATTCCAGGGTGGAAAGGTAAATGTCCTGCGAGACGTATGAGGGGTCGTTATGCTTGGTAGGGTCTACGGGTGGTCCGGGATGATCGCCCAGCCGGACTCTCCCGGGCCAACCGGAGACTGCCGCATCCTTGGCCGGATCGCTGACAGCTATCTTCAGCGACTCTGAACAGACCCCGGCCATAGTCACAAAGTGTCCGCCGACCCGCACATACTGTGCATCATAGAAGCCTAACAGTAAAATGATATCCTGGCTCTTCTTCAAAGAGTCTTCCATCTCGTGGAAGTGGGGTTGATAATAGGTATGCTCGTATAGGTCGAATCCATAAGTGTTGAAATACTGATCCAGACCTATCTCCATCGAATCCACGTAGGTCCCTCCATATGGATGTGGGTCACATTTCATATAGGTGCTCAGCAGCCGGATAAGGTCGGGTGGAGTCATAATCTCCGGTTCCGTGGGGACTGCATTAAACCACCACAGGCAATTTGCCACAGCGGTGGGTCCGCATAAAGATACTGAATCTCCCCCGAACTGATATTGATCGAAGTCGGGCATACCGCTGGGAGCGGGGTAGGGATCTTGAGTCGGCTTATCTGCTTTCCAATACCACAAGAAATTTTTACAATCAGCATCATCCGTATATCCAGTCGCCCGGATGATGGCATCTCCCGGAGGGGGAGGTGTCCAAAAACCATACCATTCAAAATACTCGTCGTATCCGTGTGTGTAGTATACCCAATTATCACAAGTATCTTCGGGATTATCTAGCGCGTTCATTAACAAACTGGGAAGTGAATCACCCGGTTGTGGGTCGTCCAAGTACCTGATCTCCAAAAAAAACGGCTGGTTGACGCAGCAGTATTGGCTCAAGCTGAAATTTATCGGCCTGCCGGTGGCGATCCTACTATACGAGGAATCTACCGGGAAGGCAAAAGACTCGGAGTACAGAGTGCCTTCCGGGTCGGGTCCCAGGCACTTATCCCCCCCCATAGCTTCCCTTATGTTTATCTGAATGTTGACCGGCCAGGACCACCCCGTAGGTGTAGTATGATAGAGGTGGAAATGAACGTCGGTGATCTTAAAGGGATAAGCGGGTTGAGAGGTGCACTCGTCCGGATCCATGTACGCCACGAAAGACATTCCCGAATCGAAATCATCGAAGAAATAACCGAGGCTGCTGTCGTCGTTGACGATCTCGCAGTAGGTTCCGGATTTATCGAAATCATCGAAGAAACTTTGGAAAATCTTATCTTCCGGAATCCGGTTGGGGATTTGTTTTTCAAAAGACCATGCCATTGGTCCGGCATAAAAAACAGCGCCGAGCAGCAAGCCCGCCGCAATCAAAAACGTTAGCTTTTTTCTCATGGCTTCCTCCTCCTTGAGTTTCGAAACCCTGCTTAGGTTTCAAATTAAAGAATCTCACTTGCCATACACCTCTTCTTCCGTCACCTCCTTTTTTTGCTTCCAGGAAGCGGATCAATCCAAAGTAAATTTCTACGAATCCCGAAAACGATTCTTTAATATTTGCTTTTAGTGTCCCTTGATCTTGGTCATCCAAAATATACAAATCTATTGAGAGAATGCAAGAGATTTTCTTAAAGATGCCCTTTGAATTTATTGCTCATTTTTTGCTTATGTGTTCTTAAAATCCACAGAACAGATGCCTAAGCCATCCAGTCATTTTGTCTCTGGAATCCCTATCCGTTGACCATTCTGCTTTATTCCCCCTCTCTCTTTATCTCTCTCCCCCCAGGTATGAACCGCCTGGTACATAGCCAGGGGAGAAAGAATCTTCCGTTGGTATGAACCATATGGTTCATACCGTTGACCTACTTCAGCAAGACCATCCGCCTGGTTTGAGAAAACTCTCCCGCCTGCAGCCGGTAGAAATAGATGCCGGAGCTTAAATCCCTTCCCTCATCGTCCTTTCCATCCCAGCTCACCGTCACCAGTCCACTCTGTTTTTCTCTTTCCACCAGCGTTTTGACCTTCTGCCCCAGGACATTATAAACGACCAGCGATACGTCGGTCGTCTTCGATAGGCGATATCTGATCAGGGTGTGGTTATTGAACGGGTTGGGATAGCTCTGCAAAAGCTCGAAATCTTTGGGAATTATCTGCTCCTCTTCTTCCACCAGGGTGGGCTTTTTAAAAATCATGATGGCATATTCCACCACAGCAAACAGGCTCTCGGCAGGATCATAAGCGTGGTAGTCCTGGTCAGGTTGAAAATTCAATCCGTCGAATCTTAAAATCCAGGGCAGGGTATCACCACCGAAAGCCTGGATGATCCACGATCCTTTAAGCGGGCCGCTGGATAGGGTATCGGAGAGGTAGGCATCGTGAGAAACGAAACCTTTGGTGTTATGCAGGGTATCATCGTCCGGGTGCGGATCATGCGTCGGCAGGATTCTTCCCTTCGTTCCGGATTCAGCGCCATCTACTGCCGGGTCGCTTATGGCAATCCAAAATTTAGATTTGCAAGCTCCGGCAACCGAGACGTAATGCCCTCCATTCCGGTACCACAAGCCGCCTATATTCTGCCAAAGCCCCACCAGAAGCGTGATACCGGCTGGTTGGGTGAGGGAATCCGCAACGGCACGGAAAGTGGGGTCCTGGATTTGACTGGAGTATAAATCCAGGCTGTAATCTGCAAAAAGAGAATCCAGACCAGCTTCAACTGAATCCACTGAAGTCCCGCTGTCTGGATTGGTGCAAAGATAGTCAGAGAGTAATCGAATCAATTCACCCGGATCAGTAATTGAGGAAATGGCATCAAGCCAGACCAGACAATTGGCTGCGGCTGTGGGTGCGGACATTGCCATGGAGTCGGGACCGAACTGATATTGATTAAAGTCCGGCATTCCGCCGGGAGCTTTGGTGGTTTTGGGCATCCATTTCCAGCATATCTCGCAATCTATGGATTGGGGATAACCGGTGATGCGGATGATGGCTCTGCCGGGTACAGGATTCTCCCAGAAATCATACCATTCGACGTAATCGCTCCCCCAGTGAACCCAGTTGGAAAGCGTTTCCGGGAGGTCCGTGACGTCACCCATCACCAGCCCGGGATAGAGCGGTTCGCTTGTGCCGGTATTAACGACCTCGATGAAGAAGGGTTCCGTGACACAGAAGTTTGTGTCTAAATAGAGATTCATGGGGTCTGTGGGATTCTCCAGGTCGTAAGCCGAATCTTCGGGAATGGTAAAAATCTTATTATGACCGGAGATGGACAGGCCAGGCTTTATCAGCCCCGGATTCAGTGAATCCTCAGTGGTATCCACGTTTACGAAGTTTACCTTTATCTCCGCCGGCCAGCCAAAAGTCTCCCCGGGACCATGCAAATAGAAATGCACGTTGGTCACCTTGAAGGGATAGGTGCTGTCAAAACCACAGAATTCCGGATCTATGTAAACTGCTATTCCCTCTCCCCCCCCGAACCCGTCGAAGTAGTATGCGGGCAATCCGCTGTCATATTGAATGGTGCAGAAGCCGAAATCGTCCTTCGGGGTAACCGGCGGGTGATATAAGGGACCAGGGGAAATCTCTAAAGGTTGCTTCTTTTCGAAGCCGAATGCGGAAGAAAAAGTCAAGAAGACAAACCAGGGAATGAGCAACAGCATCCATGCGGTAAGACCGACTCTCTTGTTCAATTCGCTTCTCCTGTGTGTTCAGCCACCGAGTATACAAAGTGAATACGAAAAAGACAAGAGATTTTCTGACGCATCGATGTCATGCCCCACCCTGGAGGGATGGTGGGTGAGATATAACGTTCACCAGGGTATTATCCGACAGCTTTTGTCCGAAAGTCCTAAACGAACATTTCGGACCTACAACCTTCTTTCTTGCCCCTGCCCCCTGACCCTTGATTTTGCCCTTCAATCCTTTCCGATGGCCTTTTCATACTTGGCCTTAGCGATCAGATAATCCGACAGTGCCTGAAGATGATTGGTCTCCGCCACGGTTAAAGCAAACTCGGTATCCATCAGCTCCAGGTTGGTCAACATGCCCTTTTCATACTGCACGTTGGCAATCCTCAAGCTTTCCCTGGCCTGCTTTACGTTCTCCTCCTGCGAGAGGATGTTCTCCCGGGCTAAATTCAGATCGGAGATAGCCTGGCTGATCTCCAGCCGGATCAGGTCCCGAACCTGCTTATCGGTTATATCAAGCTGCCTCAGTTCAGATTTTGCTCCTCTCACTTTTGCCCTGGTAAGAAAACCGTCGAAGATGGGAAGGCTTAAGGACAGGGTGAAGTTCCAATCCGTTTTCCACTCATCCTCGCTGTAATAAGGTTTTTTATATTCATAATTGGCCATTCCAAACAGCGAAGGCTTGTTTCCCGCCCTTGCTAAAGCCAGAGCCTTTTGACCGATTCTGTTCTGTTCTTTCAACAGCTTCAACTCGGATCTGTTACCGAAGGCGAACTCCTCCGCCTGAGATTGGTCCACCTCAAACGACTCAAACTCCAGGCTGCCTTCCAGACTCACCGAATCGCTTAGGTTTATTCCCAGCAGGTTCTTCAGATTATCCAGGGCCAGTTGATGGAGATTCTTCGCCTGCACCAGGGGGGGCTTGGCGTTGGCCAGTTGTACCTTGACCCGGAGCACCTCAAACTCCGAGGCATACCCCTTGTCGTACCTTTCCTGAACCGTTTTGAGATGATCCTCGGTTCTGGCAATGGATCCCTGCCTGACCTTGATCAGTTCCTCAGCCAAAAGAACGTTGTAGAACAGGCTGGTGACGTTGAACTTGATCTCCTGCCGGGCACCTCGGTACTCCTCCCGGGCAAGGGACAGCCCGTATTTTGAGATGTGGTAACTGTTCTTGATCTGTCCCCAGGTGAACAGGGATTGCTGCAAGGAGAGTCCCAGGTTGTAGTTGTTCTCGCTGCCCATCTTGAAACTCATTCCCTCGAAACCATATTCCGGCACGCTGCCCAAACGGGTGTAACTGCCGCCGAAGGAGAGCTGGGGAAAGAAGCCGGATTTCGCTTCATCTATCCTGTACTTCGCCGCATTCACCTTCTCTCCCAGCTGAAGAAGGGTCCTGTTGTTTTCATCAGCCATCTGGAGACATTGATCCAGATTCAAATTGTAGCCGGTTCCCCAAACAGACGAGACACTCGTAAAAACGAAAGAGCTTACCAGAATCACCCGGCTGAATCTTCTCACCATTTTTTTCTCCACTGAGATTTCTTTTTGTATCCGCAGACTTCCTTCAGGACGAGTCAGCCTGCACAAATCCGCATCCTTGAGGATACGGCTTTTCACTCATACGATTTCCTCTAACGGCAACACCAGCATTCTCACTCCCTCGTGGGGAAACTCCGCTCTGATTTTCCTCACCCCCTCTGCCACTGGATTCTTTTTCTCCTCTTCCAGTGAAAACATGAGCGCGACGTTCACCGAGGGCCAGACCTCATCGTCGAAGTGGGGTCCGGTTTCCCCCACCCCCTTCACCCTCTCCCAACGGGTGTAATGAACCACCCCGGCCTTCTTCAAAAGATCCTTCACCTCAGGTTCCAGCGGGCTGTTGAATATCAGAAAAACAAGTTTCATCATGGTTTCATGCTCGCTTCCCATTGTTTATCAAACCGTGAATCTCTTTCTTTTCACTCTCTCCTCAAATACGGTATATAAGGTGGGAATGAACACCAGGGTGAGCATCATGGAGATCAGAAGCCCGCTGATCACGGCCACCGCCAGCGGAGAATACATCTCTCCCCCCTCCCCGAATCCCAGAGCCATGGGAACCAAAGCCAGCATGGTGGTGAGGGAGGTCATCAGAATGGGGCGCAGACGGGTTCTGCCTGCATTGATCACCGCCTCATGCAGCTCGAACCCGCGTCTCCTGAGGATGTTGGTGTAGTCCACTAAAAGTATGGCATTGGACACCACGATTCCCGCCATCATGATCATCCCCACGAAGGAGAGGATGCTTAAGGTTTTGCCGGTCAAAAACAGTCCCCAGATCACCCCGATGATTCCCAGAGGGACGGAGAACATCACAATGAACGGGTCCAGAAGCGACTCGAACTGTGCGGCCAGCACCATGTAGATCAACAACACCGCCAGAGCCAGGGCATAAAGCAATATCTGGAACGACTCCTTCTGATCCTCGTATGCTCCGGTCACGTCCACGGAGAAGTTCTCCGGCA
>CAYOSZ010000001.1:13791-14101 GCA_964406715.1 uncultured Ignavibacteria bacterium
CTCGGCTGCAACGGTCCCCGGAGCTCTGCCGTATGCCTGGGAGGTCACCAGAATGATTCTCTCCTGGTTCTTGCGATCGATTTTCACCGGACCCTCGGCTTTGACCACCTCAGCTAAGTTGGAGAGGGGGATCTGATTGCCCAAGGGGGAGGTGATGAATATCCGGTCTAAATCCAGAAGGTTTTTTCTATCCTCCTCCCTTAACTGCACCAGAACGTTGTACTCCTTGCCCAGTGTCGGATCCCGGTACAGTGAGGCTACAGTACCTTTCAGGTTGGTCTGGATGGTCTGAGCCACCTGACCTAAGGTC
>CAYOSZ010000001.1:14111-20511 GCA_964406715.1 uncultured Ignavibacteria bacterium
CCGGTCGATTTTGATCTGTATCTCGGGTAATCCCTCCTCCCGCATGATCCTCACATCCCTGCTCCCCGGAGTCTGCTCTATGATCTTTTTCACCTCCTGTGCCAGGCTGCGGGACGTCTCCATGTCATATCCTCTGATTTCCACCACTATGGGAGCGGCAGCACCGCCGAAACTGGTCATTTGCTCCATCATTCCCGCGGACTTGACAAGGATTTCGGCATCGGGGATATCCTTGAACTTCTGGCGCAGAATCTCCATGATCTCGAACATGGATCTTTCCCTCTTGCTCCGATCCACCAAACTTACCTCCAGATTGGCGGCATGAGAACCGGTTATGTCCTGGAAGATCGAGGAGAGAGCCTGCCATCCTTCGCCTTCCACCCCTCCCCGGGCCATTATGGTGGAAAGCTCCGGCACGTTCTCCATGACCGTTTTCTCCATCTGAGCGATTACTTCCTCGGTGTGCTTGAGTTCGGTTCCCACCGGAAGCTTAAGATTGATGTCAAACTGCCCTTCGTCTATCTGGGGTATGAATTCCGCCCCGATGAGGTTCATCAGGGGCAGGCTGGCAACAAGAACCAGCACCACTCCCAAGACCACCAGCGTCTTGTGGGTGATACACCAGCTTAGGACCTTGTGGTAATGGTCATCTACGGCATCGAAGACCTTCTGACTCAACCGGAGGAGCCTGCTTTTCAAGTTTGATCCCCCCGGATTTCCTATTCTTTCGACTTTCAGAAAGCGGGAGGCTAAAAGAGGCACCAAAACCATGGCCACGAAATAGGAGGCGGCCAGAGAGAAGATCACCGTGTATCCCATGGGGCGGAACAGAATGCCCACCATCCCCCGCACGAAGAATATGGGGACGAATACAATGATGGTGGTGGCGGTGGCGGCCAACACCGCGGTGGAAACCTCGCTGGCTCCCACCACCGCCGCTTCCGCAGGCCTCTCGCCTTTTTGCCTGTGACGGAAGATATTCTCCAAAACCACGATGGCGTCGTCCACCAGCCTGCCTATACCCAAAGCCACACCTCCCAGGGTGGTGATGTTCACAGACAACTGGCCGAAGTATATCAACACGAAGGTCAAAAGAACTGATACCGGGATGGCCACCGAGATGATGAGCGTGCTGGAGAAACTGCTGAGGAATACCAAGATGACGATGATGGCCAAAAGGCCCCCCTCTAAGGCCGACCGCTCCACGTTGCCCACCGACTTTTTTATGTAATTGGAGCTGTCCCAAACCAGATCGATTTTGACCTCTTCCGGCAGATCGCTTTTCACGCTGACTAAAGCTTTCTTGACTCTGTCCGCCACGGTAACCGTATTGGCTTGAGATTCCTTCTGCACCAGCATGGCTATGGCGGAAGACCCTCCCATCCTCACCACGCTGGTCTGTTCCTTGAAATCGTCCCTTATGAAGGCAACGTCTTTCAGGCGGATGGGGATGCCCTGATGGTTGGAGACGATGACCTCCTCCAACTGGGAGGGATGGGTGAATTGTCCGGTGGTCCTGACTAAGAAATCCTTCTGTCCGAATTTGAGATGCCCTGCAGCAAGATCCAGATTAGAAGCCCCGATGGCGGCGATCACCTGGTCTACCGAAAGTCCCAAAGCTTCCAGCCGCTTGCGGTCGATGTCCACCTTTATCTCCCTCTCCAAACCCCCTATGGGGAAAGCAGCCGCCACCCCGTCCAGTCTTTCGATTCTGGGCTGGATGACCTCCTCCGCGTAATAGCGCAGCTCTGATGGTGTCCGCCCCTCTCCAGAAACCCCCAGAAACATGATGGGCATCATGGAGGGGTCGAATTTAATCACCGAAGGAGTCTCCACCCCCTCGGGCAGGTAGGAGCGGATCATATCCACGTTCTCCCTCACGTCCGCGGCGGCCACGTCCATGTCCGACCCCCAATCGAACTCCACCAGGATCACGCATGCCTCCTCCAGGGAATAGGAGTAGATGTTCTTCATGTTCTTGGTGCCTGCCAGGGCGTTCTCCAGAGGCTTGGCCACCATGCTTTCAATCTCGGAGGGCCCCGCGCCCTTATATCCCGCTACCACCATGACCATGGGAAGGTCCACGTCGGGGAAGAGGTCTATGGGAAGCAGGGCAAACGAGATTACTCCCAGGATGATGAGAATAAGGTAGATCATGGAGACCATGACCGGCCTTTTGATGGCGAATTTGGGCAGAAACATTACTCCGCTCCTCCCTTGAGTATTCTCACCTTATCTCCGCTGGAGATTTTGTGATGTCCGGCCACAACCAGACTATCCCCCGCTTTTAATCCATCCACCACCTCCACCAGCTCACCCTGATCCGCTCCCAGCTCAATTAACTCCGACTTAGCCTTTCCGTCGATCACGGTGAAAACCTTCCTCATCTGGCTCTGTTCGATTATGGCATAGGTGGGAATTAAGATGGCATCCTCCTTCTGTCGGATTATGATCTCCACCCGGGCGAACATCCCCGGCTTGAGCCGGTGATTTTGGTTGGGAATGGTGACCTCAACCGATGCGGTTCTGGTCATGGTATTTATGGTGGGGCTTAACAGGGTTACTTTTCCTGAGAATTTCTGATCCGGGTATGTCTCCACCGAGACATCTGCCTTTTGATTGGGCTTTATTTTGGCGAAATCTTTTTCGATGACGTTCACCACCACCTTCACCTGGTCCATGTTCACCACTCTCACTATGGGAGTCCCCATGCTGGGTCCGGGATCGGGAGGGCTGACCCTTGCTCCCTTGTCCATATAAACCATGCCCACGATGCCCCGAACCGGAGAGATGACCTCTGCCGGTTGGAACTTGACCCCGTCTACGTCCCGGTCGACGATGGCCAGTACCTGATCGACCTTGACCCTTTCCCCTTCTTCAACTTTGACCTCAACCAGTTTCCCCGAAGCCTTGGAATAGACGTCTATCTCTTCTATTCCCTGAACGTCTCCGGTGAGATTCAACGTCTCGGTCAACGGGCTGGTCTTGACCACCTGGATCTCGACCGGAGGGATTTCCTCGCCCACTTCAACTTCCTCTACCTGGCTCCGCTGGTATGCCATCCACCCTCTATATCCCACAAATCCGACGATGACGATCAGGACCAACCAGAAAATTAATCTTCTCATTCCTTCTTCCTCTCTTTCGTCTTCTTATTATTTCCAGCTATGCATTCTCTTTATATGTTTGGTTAAATCGTCGATTTTCTTGATCCCGTTTTTCAGATGATCGATGGTGCCTCGCATAAAGAAAGTCCAGGGGAAAGGCGAATTACCTTCAGCTGCTCTCTCCGCATGTTGCAGCCCCCTTAGAAGCTTCTGCATGATTTCTACCTTGGATTCAAGACAATCCATAGCTTTTCTCTTGGGCAATCCCTTGATGAAGAAAATGCCCAGCATCAGGTCGGCCGGACGGATCCTTTTATCGCTGAGGACCTGCTCCAGCAGGGAAGCCAACTTTTTCTTTCCGGTCTTGGTAACGTGATATACGCTGCGCTCGGGCATCTTTCCGGGCTTTTCCCTTTTCGCTTCCACCATCCCCTTCTCCTCTAATCTGTTGAGGGTGCTGTAGATGGAGGAGAGGTTCACCTCCGCCCAGACTTCCATCCCGGTTTTGTCGATCTCCTGGTGAAGCTGATAGCCGTACATGGGTTTTTGATTCAAAAGCCCCAGTACCACCAACTCGTTTTTGCTCATAATGCCAATCCGATTCGATTATTACAAATTGCACTATTCCAATTTAGAATAGTATACGATGCAAATATGAGCGGCGTTGCAAAATTCTTTCAATTATTTCGGAATTTTTGGTTTTTGTGAAAGATTCTATGTAGGGGTGAAGCTTCAGCTCTAGCCGGGAGTGTGTGTTGTGGAACGAAAGATGAGAGATTGAAGAAGACCGGAATCTAACTTAAGTTAGATCCTGGTGTTAAAAAAGAAGCCTTAATTCCGTTGTAAAAAATTACCTTAAACTTATGCTTTCCTGACTCCCTTCTCATCGACAAACAGGAGTATCTTTTTCAATCTGCGGGTCTTGGTTGCTCTTATCTGGTATGCGTTTCTGATCTCCTGGCAAGCCTCCCTGGCTTTCTTGAGGTTATTGGCAAAAACTACGGCTAGAGGTTCGCTTATTCTGACCGGATCTCCCACCTTTTTCTTAATCAGCATGCCCACGCCCGGATCAATTGAGCTGTTCATTCTCTCCCTGCCGGCACCTAACTCTACGGCACAAAGCCCGATCCTCCGGGTATCTATGGAATGAACGTATCCTTCCCTTCTTGAGTTCACCCAGAGCTTGAATTTTACCCAGGGAAGAAGGCCAAAATCATATATTACGTTCGGATCGCCCCCCTGTCTTTTGACCATCTCCGCGAACTTGTCGATGGCTTTACCTGATTCTATTGCCCGGTTCATCTTTCTTTCCGCCTCTTTAAGACTCTTCGCCTTCTTCCCTAAAACGAGCATGCGAGCGCCTAAAGCCATGGTAACGTCCATGAGATCTTGGGGAGCTTTGCCTTTAAGAGCATGGATGGCTTCGATCATCTCGATGGAGTTTCCCACCGTCTCGCCCAAAGGTTCGTTCATGTCGGTTAAAAACGCCACCGCCTTTTTCTTAAACCGTTTGGCTATCCGAATCAGGGTTTTGGCTAAAAGCAGAGCTTCACTACGCTTTTGCATGAAGGCGCCGTTCCCCACCTTGACGTCGAACACGAACGCATCCGCCCCCTCGGCCAGCTTCTTGCTCATGATGCTGGAGGCGATCAGGGGTATGCAGTTGACCGTGGCACTTACGTCTCTCAGAGCATACATCTTCCGATCCGCCGGTGCAATCTCATCCGTCTGTCCCATCATGCAGACGCCCACTTCCCGGATATTTGACACGAATCTTTTTAAAGACAAATCCGTGCGGAATCCGGGAATGGACTCCAATTTATCTAAAGTTCCGCCGGTATGCCCCAATCCTCTTCCGGAGATCATGGGAACCTTGACCCCGCAGGAAGCCACCAGCGGAGCCAGAATCAAAGACACCTTGTCCCCCACTCCGCCGGTGCTGTGTTTGTCCACTTTAACTCCCCGCACCGAGCAGAGATCGAGCACCTTGCCGGAGTTCAGCATAGCCCGGGTTAAATGGAAGGTCTCCTCGCCATCCATGCCGTTGAGGAAAATGGCCATCAAAAGGGCGGAAGCCTGATAGTCGGGGATTCGACCTTCGGCATAACCCGAGACGAAATATTCTATCTCCTCCTGAGAGACTTTTTTCCTGTCTCGTTTCTTGCTGATTATCTCATACATATTCATGAGGCCGCAATCCTATGCGTAGGTGGTCTTAACTATAATAAGGTACGAGGGAAGAAAAGTCAAGTTGCGAAGAATGGTTTGTGGCGTTCCACCTCTCCCCCTTGAGTCCCCCTCTCCTTGGTAAGGAGAGGGGGATATAGGGGGTGAGGTCTGATTCCTCTCCTCTTTGAGGGTGTGTCATAATGTCATTCTGATCCCGCCAAAGGCGGGAGAAGAATCTCGATTTTGTAATTTATTGGAATTATTAGATTCTTCGCTTCATCCCGCAGAATGCGGGATTTCGCTCAGAATGACAACCATATGTTTTCACGGATTGTGACACTGTCTCTTTGGGGAGAGGGATATATCAAAAACGTTCTATCCTTAGTGAATAAAACTCTCCTCCATCAGCAGGAAGATAGACCGACGTGCCGTTAGAGAATATCTTTTCTTTGTCGCCGTTACAGGTTGAAAGAAGGATATACTCATCGGTTTCCTCGGTGACCGAATCATAGATGATGCCGTCTTTGATGTTGCAGGTATTGGGAGCGAAAAGCGTGGTATCGATCACCAGGTGAATCTCGGCATTCTGGCCCAGCACGTTTTCCTTGAAACTCGTCAACTCGCCGCCCGGCATTTGACGAACCCGGATGACCTGTTTTCTTGCCATTCCCTTACGGTGATACTGAACCTGCGAAGCACCGCAGTAGATGTTCGGCGAGGCGCTGTCTCCGCTGACCATCACCACGAAATAGTGAGTATCGGTATAGATGGCATAGCTCCCGTCACCTAAAAGCCACACACCCTTTCGCCACTCGGCCAGCTTGTTGATTTCGGACGATTCGTTCTTGTTTTCGACACCCGGGCCGGAGCACGAAAGAGATGCAAACAGCCCCAATGCGGCCATCAAAACAAAAGACCAAATCCTCATGGCAGTTTCCTCCAGGGCGATAAAGTTTTAAACAGAAATCGAAGGCATAACAGCATCAAGTCGATACTTTGTTTACGAAACAATGTCGAAGTCGGTTCCAGAAAGGTGAAATGGAGCCCCTACCTGTTTACCTCACCCCCTTGAGTCCCCCTCTCCTTGGTAAGGAGAGGGGGAAATCGAATATCCGTAAGACAGG
>CAYOSZ010000002.1:0-6711 GCA_964406715.1 uncultured Ignavibacteria bacterium
GTAGGCCGAATCATTTCAATTGTAAGCGTTGAGTGTCCGTTACTGAACTTCATGAGTCTGTGGCGAAGCGGACCGGGAACTCTTTTACACGAGTTAAGGTGTGAGTAAAAAGAAAACAAAATCCCCGCCCCTTCTGCTTTTGATAGCCCTCCTTTTTCTGCTGATAGGAATCTGGGGCACGGCCAGATTATGCAAACGACCTGCGATAAGAGCGGTTCTCGAACAATCCGAGGGGCACGTTGGAGTCTTCCAGATCGTTCCTAACAGCAAGGCTGAAAGATCCGACTTACAAGATCAGGACCTCATTCTGGAAATCGACGAAAGTCCCATCCGGACCAGCGGTGATTTGGACTTCTACATCCAGCAGAAAAGAATCGGGGAATCCGTCAGCCTAACCGTTCGTCGAAATGAAGAGAAACTTCATGTGACAGTTCCCTTAGAGCGAAAATACGGTTGGGCATTCTTGGTGATCAATCTTTCGGCTGGCCTTTTTGTGTGGTTTATGGGGATTTTCGTTTTCGTCAAAAAGCCCAAGGGTCAGGTGGTAAGAGTTTTCCTGTTTTCCTCCTTGTGCCTTTCCTTGGCAGTGCTTATTCCCCGGGCAGGCTTTCCCTTCGGCCCCAAAGAAATCGGATTCGTTCTGCCTTCTTTTCAGATAGTGGCTTATACTCTTCTTCCGGCTCTGTTCTTTCATTTCTCTGTGATTTTTCCCCGAGAGGAGGTAATGTCGGCACAGAGAAAACGCCTGATCTATTCCGGGTATCTCCCCAGCCTGGTCCTCATAGCGTTGATGGGATTGTTTTACTTCAGATCCATCTTGGAGAACTCACTGTTCTTGTTCCGCACCTACACCACGCTTTTTCTGTTCTTTCGAATATATCTGGTCCTCTATGTTCTTCTTGGTCTTTTCGTTCTATATCAAACTTACAAGAGATTGGAATTCCTCGAGGAAAAAAGAAAGATCAGATGGATCTTCTGGGGAATTGCCGTGGGAACCTTTCCCTTCATCTTTTTGCACACCCTCCCAGACGTTCTGATCGGTCGGTCGCTCATTCCCGAGGTGATTAAATCACTCTTCGTGCTGCTGATCCCGGTTTCCTTTGCGTTCTCCATCCTTAAATATCGGGCCATGAACATAGATGTGGTCATCAACCGCAGTCTGGTCTATTCCCTGTTGACGGGCTTCATCCTGGGAATTTATCTTCTTGTGGTCGGCCTTTTAGGCAACCTGCTGCATGAGCTCACCGGTTATGAGGGGAGTTTGTTTCCGATTTTGGCCACGTTGGCAGCTGCAGTGCTCTTCACACCGGCCAAAAACAGGATAAGGCTTTTTGTGGATAAGACCTTTTATCGGGTCAGATATGATTACCGGCAGGCGATTCGGAAATTTAACAGCGAGGTGGATGACGCTTACACCCAGGATAAGCTTCTGGAACTACTCCTGGGGAGAATCGATTCTCTTCTGGCAGTTAAACGAATGCTGATCATTCTCAAGGACGATGAATCGGGTGATTCCGGAGTGGCAAAATCGATCGGGTTTTCTGAGGAGGAGACGGCGGAAGTTGAACGAAAGCAAGATAGCTTCTTAGCGGAGTTACTTAAGGGTGGGAAGATTCGGGGATCTTCAGGCTCAACTACGCTGGAGGAGTTACCGTTTTTACCGAAAACCGGAATTCTAAAGGAGTTGGGAATCAGCTTGTCCTTTCCTCTGGTGGAAAAAGACGAAGCATTGGCCTTACTTTTGATGGGCGAGAAGAAATCGGAGAGCAGATATTCCGCCGAGGACGTGGAACTGGTATCATTGATGGTCCAGGAGGTGGTTCGGGCTCTGCAGAACATAAGGATGAGAAAAAAGATAGTAGCCGAGCAGTTAGAGAAAGTGAAGCTGGAGGAATTGAATAAACTGAAGACCAGATTCATCTCCAACGTCTCCCACGACTTAAGGACTCCCCTGACCGGCATTAGATTATCAGTCGATAACATGCTGAAAGGGGTATGCGGGGAAATCTCGGAGGGGAGCAAAAAACACCTGCTCATGATTCAGGAGAGCACACTGCATGTTTCCAGAACCTTCGACAATCTTCTTACCCTGACCATGAGCGAATCCGGAAAGATAATCCTTAACAAGGAGAATCTCTCTTTGAACCGGGTGGTGGAAAAAGCCTGCGACATGGTGAGAATCTTGGCTGACCAAAAGGGCATCGGTTTGATCAAGGAGGGGTTGGGGAATACGTTCGTACACGCGGATCAGCATTATCTGCTGGAGATACTTTTGAACCTGCTGGACAACGCCATAAAATATACCGATCCCGGAGGCACGATCTCTATTTCAGCCAGAAGACCTGAAGGTGAAAGGTTTGTGGAGGTGTCGGTTGCCGATGACGGAGTGGGCATACCACCTGAGTATTTGGAGAGGATATTCGAAAGGTTTCATAAGGTCGTACCCGGCAGAGGGGTCGAAAAGAGGGGTTCGGGTATCGGGCTGGATATCGTGAGAAATTTAGTCCATCTCCACCATGGGGAGATAAAGGTGGAGAGTCCTGTCCCCGGAAAGAAAACAGGTACCAGGTTCAGCTTTACCTTACCTTTAAGTTAACCAAAGGGAAAGGGCAGCTCATGTCACACGAGAAGATACTGATCGTAGATGATGATCCACAGATAAGAACTCTATTGGCTGAAAGATTGAGATTCCACAAATACCAGGTTTCTACGGCCGAAGATGGAGAAGAAGGTTTGGCCAGATTCAAAAAGGAGGGCTCGGATTTAGTGCTGTTGGATCTGATGATGCCGAAGCTGGATGGCATAAAGACTTTAAAACGGATGAAGGAGGAAGAACCAGAGGTGCTGGTGGTCATGATGACCGCCTTCGGCACCATCGAAAAGGCGGTGGAAGCCATCAAAATGGGAGCCTTTGATTTCATCCCCAAACCGTGCGAGCCCGAACATATTCTTCTGACCATTGAAAAAGCATTTAAAAACAAGAATCTAGCCCGGGAAAAAGAGTACTTAAAAGAAGAGATAGACAGCCAGTATGACATGGTCTGGGGAAAAAGCTCTGAGATGAAAAAGATCAGAGAACTTGGCGAAAAGGTGGCCGAAACCAAGTCCACCATTTTGATCGAAGGAGAAAGCGGCACCGGAAAGCAGGTGCTGGCGCGAGCCATTCATAATCTGAGCCCCAGAAGAGACAAACCGTTTGTCTACGTCAACTGTGTGGCTTTGTCCGAGCAGCTTTTAGAGAGCGATCTTTTCGGGCATGAGAAAGGGGCCTTCACCGGAGCTTATCAGAGAAAGAAGGGGAGATTGGAGACTGCTCATACCGGGACAGTATTTTTAGATGAGATTGGAGACATAACTCCGGTAATACAGACCAAGTTTTTGCATTTCTTGGAATCGGGTGAATTCGAAAGAGTGGGCGGCACCCAGACCCAGACCGTGGACACCAGGATAATTGCTGCTACCAACCGGGACCTAACCGAAGCGGTGGAGCAGAAAAAGTTCAGAGAAGACCTTTTCTTCCGTCTAAACGTCATCTCTATAACCATTCCACCTCTGCGCAAAAGAAAAGAAGATATCCCCACCTTAGCCGTCCACTTTCTGCAAAAGTTAAACCGGGAGATGCAGAGGAGAGTAACCTCCATAGACCCTGCTGCTTTAACGATATTCTCCACCTACGATTGGCCCGGAAATATAAGGGAATTGCAAAACGTTCTGGAAAGGGCTGTGGTTTTAGCACCGTCGGAGACGATAACTTTGGATCTTTTGCCGCCTCAACTAAGCCGGGAAGGAAAAGAGGAAATCTCACCCGGGATTGCTTTAGATGATGCGGTGAAGAAATTCAAGAGAGATTTCATCTCTCAAACTTTGCTGTTGACAAACAACAACCAATCTCAAGCTGCCAAGATTTTAAAGATACAGAGGACATATCTGAATAAGCTTATCAAGGATTTGGGTATAAGATTGGATTCCCCCGAAAAATAAAGAACCGTAAGTCACCAGCCCAAACACTTCTGTTAGGAGAGGGATTATACCCCTAATTTTTTCTGTGCCTTTCGGGTCCCCAAACCCGATAGTGAACGCTGAGTCCTCCACCAGGTTGGGGACCTGGCGAGAACGAAATCGTTAGGGGTTTCGGCTCCCTCATATCACAGACTGAAGTAAAAGTAGTTTTCCTTCCCGATCCACGACCTGAAGGTCGTGGCTAAGATCTTCGTTTTAGCTTTTTTTGTTTTACAGAATTATACAGACAGTCTACTTTTATAGACTGATTTCTCCCCAAAATTTTTCGATAACAGCAAGCGCCACAAAACCCAGCCTCCTTATCTCTCTGATTATCACATAGATACACAGCTTACTATTTTTCTTTTTCGTTTCCAAGCTAATGGCACGTGCCTTGCAATAACTTTCTCGCGGAAACCTAAAATAAAGGAGGAGTGATGAAAAAGCTAATCATTCTTTTTGCTGGATTCGGATTGATCCTATTGGCTGGGTGTTGGGAGAGCATTTCAGCAAAAGACAAGGATTCGGTTCTCCCCGGATACATACAGCCAATCGATTCTTCGATGGTTTCAACCTTGCAGGAAAGAGCAGAGAAGAACTTCGCATACGTTAAAGCAGATCCGGCAGATCCAGGGAAGGTGGCGGGTGAAATGATGGCGGGAGGTCTGGGAGCTATTATGGGTGGTGTTGTTTTCGGTAAAGTAGGCTTCGGTCTGGCCAGTGATGGCGGTGGCGGGGGCTTCGGATGCTGCGATGTTGGCGGGTTAATTGGCGGCCTGGTCGGTTATTTGGTCGGTTCGAATATGGGCTCCGCTACCGGAGTTTGCTTGGTGGGAAACACAGGTGGAGAGAAAGGCTCTTTTTGGGCTGGTTTTGGGGGTAGCCTCCTGGGCACTCTGGTAGGTGGAATATGTGCCGCCGCTTTAGCCCGAGACTTGGATGATGATTCCGGTACTGCTCCGTTATTCGTGCTGACCGCTGCGCAAGCCGGCGGAGCCACCCTGGGTTTCAATGCCACCAGGAAGAAGAAGGTAGAAGTGCCCTCCGGAGCTATGCTGAACCTGAAAGACGATAAGTTAACCCTGGCCTTGCCTGAAGTGAACGCTTATCCGGATTCTTTTGGTTCAGCCAATTTGAGAATCGATATTTTTCAAGCTAATTTCTGAGGCATTCCGAGGAAAAACAGGAGAAGAGATGCCATGAAGAAAATCGTCTTTATCACCGGAGCGACGGGATTAATCGGCAGCAATCTCATCGTGCGCATTCTGAAAGATGATCCCACAACTCAGCTGATCCTGCTGGTCCGGGGAGACTCGGTCGATGATGCGAAAAAACGCCTGGAGGGAAGGCTGGGAACGTGGTCGACGGAGGCTGATCTTCTCCCAATGAAAAAGCGTATCCGGGTGATCAAAGGTGACATCTCCTTAAGCCGACTGGGACTGCCGGAATTACTGTACAAACAATTGGCAGCGCAGGTCACCCATATCATCCATTCGGCTGCAACCGTGCAATTTCAACTGCCTTTGGAGTGTGCCCGCCGGGTAAACTCAGGCGGCACCGAAAACGTTATGACTTTAGCCAGATCCGCCATGAGAGCTGGAGGTCTTCGGCGTGTGGCTTACATCAGCACGGCCTATGTATGCGGAGACCGAGAGGGTACGATATCAGAAGAGGAGTTGGAGTGTGGACAGCAGTTCGTTAATACATATGAACGGACGAAACTTGAGTCGGAGAAATTCATCCGGGAGTCGATGGGCGAACTGCCCCTTGTTGTTTTTCGACCCAGCATCGTGGTGGGGGATTCGAAAACCGGCAGGACCACGGCTTTCAACGTGCTTTATGCCCCCTTGAAGCTCATTTATCACCGCGTTGTGGACACTCTTCCCGGAGGTCCACACATCCCCTTAGACATTGTCCCGGTCGACTTCGTCACTGCCGCGATCAACCACATCTGCTTGAAACGCACAGACGGAATCGGCAAGACATACCATCTGACGGCTGGTGGGGACAGAGCGACCACCACCGGTGAGATAGTTGATCTGGCTGTCAGCTATTTCAATCACATTGATACAAATCGGCACATTCCCCCGACTAAGTTTTTACCTTTAAAAACATTTCGAGCCATCGGCGGGAAGAGAGTCATTCAGGCACTGGAAGCGTACGAACCATACTTGTGCACCCATAAAACCTTCGATAACTCAAACACTCTTTGTGCACTGAGAGGAACCGGCATCGCCCCGCCGGAGTTTGCAGGCTATTATCGAGCGATACTGCGATACTGTATCGAAACAGACTGGGGCAAACGATTGAAATATGCAGCATAGTGAAGATCGGAGAGGCAATGAAAATCAAGATCATCATAAATCCACAATCAAAGAATGGCAGGAACCGACACCTTGAGGGCATGCTGAGGGAGAAATTCGCTGATTTTACCCTGGACATTGAAAGAACCAGCTGCCCCCAACATGCAACCGATATGGCACGACGAGCTGTTAGAGACAACTTCGACACGGTTGTGGTGGCAGGCGGCGACGGAACCATCAATGAGGTGGTAAACGGCATCATCGGCACAAAAACAGCGCTGGGTATCATTCCCACCGGCACGGCCAACGATCTGGCACAATACTGCCGCATTCCCACAGACGTGACCAAGGCCTGCGACGTCATCCTGGATGGTCACATGCAGAATGTAGATGTAATTAGAGTCAACGG
>CAYOSZ010000002.1:6721-18848 GCA_964406715.1 uncultured Ignavibacteria bacterium
CGGTTGGCATTACGTCACCGGGGGAGGAATAGGTCTGGCCTCTGATGTCGCAAAAACCGCCAATGCCATAGGGCGAAATGGCAAGATGGGAAAACTCCTTATGCAGATTCTGGGGAGCAAACTATACATTCTGGCCGGATCGTTCCAGTTGCTTAAAAGGAGAGGTCGAAATTCTCTCCAGGTTCATTCCAACGGAAGCTGGATCAAAGCTAACGTGCTCTCCTTGATGGTGGACAATCAACCGTTTTTGGGCCGGCGTTTTTTGATTTCCCCGGGGGCCGTTAACGGTGATGGTTGGGCTGATATCTGCCTGATTGAGAACACAATGACAACTCTGCCAACCGCCCTGATCATACTGAAGGTGCTGGCAGGCAGACACATCCATTCATCTTCAGTCAAGACCTGGTGCGCCAAGCAGATGAGGGTCGACACCAAAAAGACCATGGCATTTCTGGGAGATGGCGAGATCATCGGGCAAGGTACCAGCTTCAATATCCAGATCATTCCCAAAGCCTTACCACTGTTAACCCCGCTTCGGAAGGAGACCCGGTAATATGGAAGCTAAATTGATTATAATCGTCGGTTCCCTTTTTGCCTTTGGAGCCCTGTTGATGACATTGTCGCATAAGCTTCGAAAACTTGGGTCATCGCAAGCGAGGGTAAACTGGATAAAGTATGGCGTCTATCTTATCCTGGTAGTCTCTCTGCTTTTTTCTGCATCTTGGAACCGCTGGCTTATAGCAGCTGTGTGCGTAACCATAGCCCTGGGGGGAGCGGCCGAGCTTTACCGCAATTTACCAAATGGAAAGGTGTTGTCCCTTGGCATTCCACTTGTTTTCTTTTTTACACTAACTCTTTGCCTGGGCCATCTGCTAGTGGGAGAAGCAGAGACATGGTTTTGCAGTTTTGCATTTGTTTTTCTTATCGTGGCCACCACCGACAGCTTTTCTCAACTTTGGGGAAAGCTTTTGGGAAATCACAAACTCTGCCTTAGTCTCAGTCCGGGAAAAACTATGGAAGGGCTTTTGGGGGGATTGGTCTCGGCAGCAGCCGTCTCCTATCTTTTGCACTTCCTTCTCCCCTTAGCAACTTTTCTGCAGTTGTTCAGCCTGACAATGATTACGGCAGCATCGGCCGCCGGTGGCGATCTTTTGTTTTCCTTGATCAAACGCAGAATCGGCATCAAGGACTTCTCCGGCATTCTGCCCGGGCACGGGGGGATCCTGGACCGATTTGACAGTTTGATAGTGGCAGCACCAGTTTATTACTGGACAAAAATGGTGATCCTGAATTGAAAGGAGGAGCATGATGAAGAGGTATCTGTATTATTTCCCTCACCTATGGACCCTGATAGGCTTAGCCTTTGCAGCCCTGGCTCTGATGAGCCTCTTTGAAGGGCGTTACCAGATCGCTGCTCGCTTCTGTCTTCTGGTCTTGTTGGTTGACCGCACGGATGGGACCCTTGCCCGGAAGCTGAAGGTTAAGGAAAAATTTCCCGGCACCTCAGGTGAGATACTGGACATCATAACCGACTTGGTCGGCTTAACCTTTGTGCCCATGATGCTCTTCTGGCGAGAGGGACTCTTCCTGCCAGGTTTGGGGGCATACCTGGTTATGGGTGCAAGTATGGCTGCCTCCTGGAAATACTCTCGGAAGGAGGTCTTTCTTTCCAAAGGGTACTCGGTGGGTGCTCCCCCGATTTTCTTTTCGGTATTTCTGTTTTATTTCCTGAACCTGCCCCCCATTTACCCAACTCTGTACACGGTAATCCTGATAGGGCTGTGTCTTTCGCCCATCAGATACCCCATCACCAGCCTGGTCACCACCCACTGGAAGCCGGGATACAAAAGCATCACCAACTATTTGACCGCCGCCTTCTTCGTACCCACTTTCATCCTGCTTAAGTCGGCTCCACCGGTCATCTACTGGATGATGCTTTCGGCATTGCTCATACAGCTTTTCGTCTATCCGTTTCTATTGGGCTGCGGAATAATAAAACCAGTATTTGACAGAAGCAGGTAAAACAAAAGGAGGTGTTAAATGAAAACCATATACAGTAAAACAATCGAAAAATCGTGCGGATTTTTGTTTGCTCGCTGGTCCGCCGGTGCCAAGGCTTTCGAGTACTCGCTGTCGCCGGAACAGAGGGTGGTGGAGGACCCTTATGCCAAGTATTACGCAGGCCAGATGGGGATGAAGACGGTTGCCTGGATGCAGGCCATAAATCCATCCATTCGCAAGGCGGTGGTCCTGCGAGCCCGCTTCATGGACGATTACTCGCGTCAGTGCTTGAATGAGGGGTACCAACAGGTGGTGCTCTTGGGCGCAGGCTACGACAGCCGCTCCTTGCGTCTGGAGGAGTTTTGTGATGCCCGTATTTTTGAACTCGACTTGAGCTCCACCCAGGTGATAAAAAAATCACTAACCCGAAGGCTTTTGGGCAAGCTGCCGGAAAACGTCACCTACGTTCCCATCGATTTCTCCAAGGAATCTGTGGTCCAAAAGCTTATTGGTGCAGGCTTTCAGATGCACAAGAAAACCCTGTTTATCTGGGAAGGAGTCACTCTCTTTCTGAACAAAGACATTATCGAAGAAACCTTAGGTCAGATAGCGGAAATCGGAACTGGCAACCGGTTGGTCTTCGACTTTCTTCCTCCGGAACTGATTGACGATGAAACGGATTACAAAGGCAATAGAGAACTGCTTAAACTCTGTGCCTCCGTGCAGGAACCCCTGACCTTTGGCTACCCACCTGAAAAGATGAAAGGGATGCTTCAGAACTTAGGTTACGGGGGAGTCGACATCGTCAGCATGCGGGAGGCAAACAGAATCTATTCGGGGTCGGGACAGATCGAGGACAGCTATCACTTCGCCACCGCCGAAGTCACCGGTGATCGTATTCCCGGGAAGTCAATGATCAAGCAAAAGGGTCTGTACGTCCCGGCTGAGTCGAGGTAAATCCTGCAGTTTGATTCTGCTGTTTTACCAAACTTAAGGTAACTGCGTGGTCGTGACAAGTCATGGCCACGCAGTTTTGCATCTGCTATACCGTATTGTTTCCACAGCATAGCTGGTACAAATTCAGGCGAAGCCATTACGTCACCTATCAACGTACCAAACCAACCTGATTATCCGGGGCACTCTCTTTAACGGTACTCCAAGGGGATTCGGTTATACAAAACTCTACACCGTTGTCTATTCTTCCATAACAAAAGCTTGAAAAGATTCCTTCACCAGCAAGATAGCTCAAAGTCCCTTCATTTTTATCCTGTTAATGGTTAGTCGATTAACTGGTTTAATCCCTTTTTGTGATCCTCTGTTATCACCGGCACGAATATTGCAATAATCCGGGGCAAGAGTCTTCAAAAAGGAGAAACAGAATGGAAATGAGCCCAAAGCTCTGCAGGCTTCTGAAATTTCTGACCATGGCGCTAAGTGCAAACAAGCGATGTTCTGTTCTTCCAAACGCACAGCTTAAAATGCATTCTCCGCTGGTTTCAACTGCAGACTCTTCAGAGAATGAGGTCTGGATTAAACCGGTTGATCCTCAAAAGCCTTTGATGTTCCGGAGCATCGAAGGCCTAAAACAGAAAGGAGGTGATTTTTGCAAAAAAAAACACCTGGCGGAAGGTAAGTCACTGAAAAGTTCAATTGTTTATTGTGAAGGAGGATGAAAATGAAAAGGTTGATTATGACAATCGGAATCTTCGCCATCATGGGAACGTTCACCTCAGCCGGGGCTGAAGTAGACACGTTGACCATACTGCATCTCAACGATACCCATTCCCATCTTCTTCCCTATGGTCCCAAGGATGCCGAAGGAAACTGGATTTGGGGTGGCATGTCCAGGATTGCCACGCTTATAGGCATGAACAAAATTAGCGAACCCAACGTCATGCTTCTGCATTCCGGCGATATCTTCGTGGGCGATTTCATGTTTCAGAAATATCTGGGGGTAGCGGAACTGGAGATAATGAAGGGCCTGGGTTACGATGCTATGGCAGTGGGAAATCACGAGTTCGATCTTTACCCCTCCACCCTGAAATACGTGCTGAACCAAGCCGGATTCCCGGGCGAAGGTTTCCCCATCCTGTGCGCTAACCTGGATATCTCCGGTGATCCGGAGTTGGGCTATTTTGTTCAGCCCTATACCATAAAGGATTACGGAGATGTGAAGGTCGGCATATTCAGCCTGTTGACCGATCTGACCAATCAGATCGCCAATCCTTCACCCGTGATTGTGCTGCCGCCGTTGTCCGTTGCCCAGGACTGGATTGATTCGCTGCGAGTGGGTCATGACTGTGATATCGTAATCCTTCTTTCCCACCTGGGAATAGACTACGATCAGTTGGTGGCATCCTCGGTTAGCGGAATCGATATCATCGTGGGCGGGCACTCCCACACCGTGCTGGAGTCGCCGATTCAAATCGGAAACACTTTATTGCTCCAAGCCGGAGAATTTGGCAGTTACGTGGGTAAGCTGCGTCTGGTTGTGGACGGATCGATCTCCTCGAAACGTTTTAACAACGACGTGGTTTTGTGCAAAGGTCTGGCAGGCGGGGTGATTCAGAGTTGGAGCTATGAACTTTTGTCTGTGGATACATCAGTTCCCCCAGAACCAACAACGGAAGCTGTGGTCGCCAATCTTGTTGCCGGAGTAGAGGCAGATCCGAGATTCGGTCCAGTGTATACCGATGTCATTGCCCAGGCATCGACGCAACTGGACAAGCCCCTGGGTGAAGGGTTGTGCAAGGACAACGCCATGGGGAACTTGATCTCCGATGCATTCAGGAATCTGACCGGCACGGACATCGCCATTCAGCCGCAGGGATTCATTTCCCAGACCATCTACCAGGGAGACGTCAAGGGCGCAGACATCTTCCAGGCGGTGCCATACGGATTCGATGAGACCTCGGGATTGGGCCTGAAGCTGGTGACGTTAGAGACAAACGGTATGTCTCTTCTTTCCGGCCTGGAGTTCTCGGTTTACAATCTTCCCTCGGTGGAGGATTTCTTCCTGCACGGCTCGAATTTCTCCTATGTATACAATCTAGCCCAAGTTCCAGGCTCCAGGGTCGATTACTCCAGCGTCATGATAGCCGGCGAACCTCTTAATCCTTATGCCACCTATACGGTGACGGTTCCGGATGCAGTAGTCCCCTTCCTTTCGCAGATACCGGGATTTCAGGTGGACAACCTGCAGCAGACGGATTTCTTCGTCTACCAGGTGGTGCGGGACTTCATGATCGCCAACTCGCCGGTGGCCTGCTGGGCCGAAGGCAGGGTGATCGATCTTTCGCCCTTTGAGGACCCGCTTGTCGGGGTGGCCGCCCTATCGGACGTGGTCGGACTCTTTGGAGAGAACGGCTCGATACATCCTCGGCATGTTACCAAAGGGCTGCAGCGCCATTTGAGGCAAACGCAGCGCCTTCTGGAACACGGTCGGGAAGAGGCTGCGGTGCGGAGTCTGGAGTTTTTTAAGGTTCGAGTCAGATTCTTAACCTGGCTGGGACGCATCTCTTCCTGGTCGTCGGAAAGACTCATATACCTGACTGACAAGCTCATTCTGTCAGTCGGGGTTCCGCCGGCAAAATCTCCCCAAACGGGGAGCGGAGGAAATCTGCCGCTTGCATTTGAGCTTCGCCAGAACTACCCCAACCCGTTTAATCCGGAAACCCACATCTCCTACAGCCTGCCTGAGAACGGGGAAGTCAGGCTCAACATCTATAACATGCTGGGGCAACGGGTCAAGGTTTTGGTAGACGAATATCAACACGCAGGAACACAGACGGTAACCTGGGATGGTCGCAACGAGAACGGAGAGAGAGTGTCAAGCGGTATTTACTTCTACAAACTTCAGGCAGGAGAACTTGTCCAGACCAGGAAGATGACTTTGATGAAGTGAAGACATCCTTCTTGCGAGAAGCCCCCACTTTGGGGGCTTCTCGTAAAAGAGGAGTGATTACCATGAAGGTACTTCTGATCTATCCGGACACGGATAAGCTCAGCGTGATTCCCAAAAAGCTGATAAACATCGAGCCCCTGGGACTGGAGTATCTGGCCGGTGCAATCCCCGAACATCAGGTGAAGATCTTAGACGTGAAGATAGAGAAGAACTGGCAGAAGGAGATGGAGGAGTTCTGCCCGGACGTGGTGGGTATCTCCGGCACCGTGATTCACTCTTACCGGATGTTGGAGGTTCTGAAGAAAGCAAAAGAACTCAATCAAAAGACTCTCACGGTGGTGGGAGGAACTCACGCCACATTGGTGCCGCGTGATTTCAACAAACCTTACGTGGACGCAATCGTTTTGGGTCACCGGGTCTTATCTTTCAAGCGGATACTGCAGAATTTCGAGCATAAGAGGTCCTTCGAGGAGATTGAGGGATTGGCTTTGCCCAGAGGGGGAAGGTTATGTTTTACTGCCGCGGGCAACCCCATAACCGATTTGAACCATCTCCCCTTGCCCAGGAGGGACTTAACCGAGAAATATCGCAAAAGATATTTTCACCTGGCATGGAAACCAACTGCCCTGATCGTCACCTCGGTGGGTTGTACCCACAAGTGCAATTTCTGTCCCTGCCCGGTGCTTACCCAAAGGAGGTTTTTGAGAAGATCTCCCGAACTGGTCCTGGCGGAACTCTCGGAGATAAAGGAGAAATATATCTATGCCGGGGATGACGATTTCTTCTTTGATTATCAGCATGCTTTAAGAATCTACCGGTTGATAAGAGATGCCGGAATCAAAAAGCAGTACTACATCCTGAGCCGGGTGGATTCGATAAACCGGCATCCGGACATCGTGGAGAGATGGGCGCAGATAGGGTTAAAAAAGGTTTTTTTGGGTTTAGAATCCTTCAGGGATGAAGAACTTGAGTCTCTGGATAAGAGGTGCACGGTGAAGAAGAACAAAGAGGCCATTGAGATTCTGCACAAAAACCATGTCGATCCACTGGGTGCCTTCATCATTCAGCCTTACTACGGAAAGGCGGATTTCGATGCTCTGTTGGAGTATATGGACAGGATGAAGATATACTATCATGAGTTCACCGTTTTAACCCCTTTCCCGGGGACGGAATTCTATGAGAAGGTCAAGAGTCGATTGATGTATTCGGATAACCGTCTTTTCGACTTAGCCCATTCTCTTCTGCCCACGGCACTTCCCTCAGAGGATTTCTATAAGTTGTACAGCCGGCTTTACCGCAAGGCGCATTCTCCCATCAGAGCTTGGAAGATCAAGCCGACGGTCTCCCCATTTTCCAATATGGGCTTTTTGAGACTCTTGCCCGGGCTTTTCGCTTTGTTCTACTCAGGCAGAAAGGCTTATAAAATTTTAGCAGGGCTGGAGAATTCGAATTCCGACTCTGCTTAAGAGAGAATTCACCATCAATCATTAACCCTTGGCGCTGCGCCATTTGTCAACCAGGGATCAACCCCAGCCTCCAGTGAGTTAAGGTTCACTTGAACATCAAGTTATTACCAGAGCGGAATGAGATCTCCCAGTCAAATCTGAGGTTGAACAAAAAGTTCTAAAATCGTCCTTGAATCCACCCCAAATTTGAGATTCGCACCCTTCGGTGATTAAATCGAAGGGCTTTGTGTTTATGAAAGGGTAGTTATTTTCAATTCGCAACTTTCGCGGAAATCCGCAAAACAAGCTGTAAAATCGCCCGCAGATTCTCCCTTAAATTTTCCTGTTTGTCGAACGTATTGCATAAGTAGAATCATATAAGTATCTGAAATGGGATGAAAGCGGCATACATTATTTTTATCATATCAGTCTTTGTAAGTTGCAAAGGAGATATGAACAAAAAGCTTGAGCCACAGAAGGGTGAGACTATCCCCATTTTCAATTCACTTACAGGCACAGTCGAGGAAGTGGAGAGGGTGCATAAGAGTGATGAGGAGTGGAAGAGACTGCTGACTCCGGAGCAGTACCGTGTCACCAGACAGAAGGGAACAGAACGGGCATTCACCGGGGAGTGCCTGGTTATAAAAGAGGAGGGACTTTACCGGTGCGTCTGCTGCGGCACCGATCTGTTCAGTTCGGATACCAAGTTTGAATCGGGATCTGGCTGGCCCAGTTTCTGGAGTTTGGTTTCGGAACTCAACATAAGAACTAAGGTGGATAACAGCCTATCCATGCAGAGGATGGAGGTGCTCTGCGCAAGGTGTGATGCACACCTGGGGCACGTTTTCGACGACGGCCCGCCTCCAACCTACAAACGCTACTGCATCAATTCCGCTGCCCTGAAATTCGTAAAGAAAGATAATTGAGTTTGTGGTTTTCGCGACAGGGAATAAGCTGTATTAGAAATTCAAAAAGAAAGGAGTTAACCATGACCGTCAAAAAGCAGTTCACGCCGGAACAAGCCAGAGAGATCGGCGAAAAGCTGGGAATCGACTGGAGCAAATTTGACGTGGAGCAATTCCGCCACGGCATGGACGTGGAGCTGGAGCATGGAACAGTGGATCCCCACACCAACGTGTCCCATGACGATCCCCTGATAACCGGCAAGATCGCGCTGGCGCACTTAAACGAATTTCCCGATTACTACCACCGGCTGGATAAAATGGAGGAAGAGGCGGAGGAATACTGGGAAAAGAAAAAGTGAGCAGTCATCCATTCCATCTTTCATCTGAAACAGACGATCGACGGCGAAGCTGGACCCGGAGTTAATAGATACCATCTCCTTTGGTTTACAACCAACAGCAAATGATTTCTATCCGGTGTGCAGCCTGGCAAATTATGCAAAGCCCCTTCCGGGGCTTTCTTATTTCTTGAATTCCAGCAGGCATAAAAATTCGCTCATACCTGACTGGTCAAATTTGTGTTGCATTTTATGGGAAAGGGTATTAATTTATTGACGCGGAAGTTATTTCTTTGCTTGGATGTTTTGTCTTAAATAGATTTGTTTTGAGGATAAAGGGGTAGTGAGACCAGAAGAAGGGAAAACAGAACAGGATGAGGTAAGGAGGTATCATGTCCGGACACTCTAAATGGAGCACCATAAAACGCAAAAAAGGCAAGGCAGATGCGGCACGGGGAAAGATGTTTACTAAAGCGATCAAAGAGATCACCGTTGCCGCAAGAGAGGGAGGAGGGGACCCTGACGGGAATCCGCGCTTGAGAAGCGCCATCCAGGCAGCCAAGGCAGTAAATATGCCGGCTGCAAACATTGATAAAGCCATAAAGAAGGGAACCGGCGAGCTCCCCGGAGTTACCTATGAGGAGATCAAATACGAAGGCTACGGTCCCGGAGGGGTGGCGGTGCTGGTGGAGACTTTGACCGACAACAAAAATCGCGCTGTCTCCGACATCAGGCACATCTTTTCTATCCACGCAGGAAGCCTGGGCGAGGTGGGCTGCGTGGGATGGATGTTTGAGAAAAAAGGGATAATTCAGGTGAACAAGGAGAAGGTGGATGAGGAAGAGCTGATGATGACCGCACTGGATGCGGGTGCCGTGGATATGGCTTTAGAAGAAGACTATTTCGAAATCGTCACACCATTTGAGAAGTTCGAGGCAGTGAAAAAGGCATTAGATGAAAAAAACATACCCACCATCCAGGCAGAGTTGACCATGATTCCCCAAACCACCATAAAACTAGAAGACAGACAGGCAGAGCAGATGCTTAAACTAATGGAAGATTTGGAAGATCACGACGACGTGCAGAAAGTATACGCTAACTTCGATATCGACACAGAGATAATGGAGAAGTTGAGCGCGTAAGCGGTTTTCAGTTTAAAGTCTTCAGTTTACAGAAAAGATGCAAAAAGAAGGTGGAGTGCTAATCCTGGGGGTGGATCCGGGGAGCCATGTCACCGGTTACGGGTTGATAAGCTCCAATGGTGAAAAGAGCAACTTGATAGAAAGCGGGGTAATTGAGCTTACTCGTAATGCTTCGCTTCCGGAGAAATTGAGGGAGATATACGAGGGATTGGTGAGGATAATAAAAAGTCATCGGCCCCACCAGTTCGCCATCGAACAAGCCTTTTACTCCAAGAACGCCAGATCAGCGCTGATAATGGGAGAGGCACGGGGAGCGGCTTTACTGGCTGCAGCCAAATCCAACATCCCCATAGGGGAGTATTCTCCCAAAGAGGTTAAGTGTGCCACTGTGGGGACCGGCAACGCATCCAAATCCCAGGTGCAATTCATGGTGCAGAAGCTTCTGAAATTGAAGGAGCCACCTCAACCGTTGGATGCGGCTGACGCTTTAGCCGTTGCTTTGTGTCATGCCCAGAGAATCAGGCATAATAACATAATGTCAACCAGAGTGTCTACCGATTGATATTTCCCATATTTATATAACATCACCGGAGAATGAACCTCGAATTCGGTAGCCTGTAAGTTCCGGAACCTAATTTAAGTTAGGTTCCGGTCAAGAAAAAAACCGTTTGAAGGCAGAAGATTGATAGCATACCTGGAAGGAAAATTAGTAGAGAAAAGCCCTACCCTTTTGATATTAGAGGTAAACGGGGTGGGGTACTCAGTAAATATCCCGGTCTCAACTTTCAGCAATCTGGGTGAGACCGGCGATGTGGTCAAGATTCTGACCTATCAACATGTGCGGGAAGATGAGCTTAAACTTTATGGGTTCTCAACAAAGCCAGAGAAGGAACTCTTTGAGTTATTGATATCCGTGAACGGGGTAGGACCCAGGCTGGCTTTAAGCATTCTCTCCTGCGTATCGGTGAATCAGTTCCAGAAGTCAGTTGTCCAGGAGGATTTAGATGTTTTGACCACCATCGCAGGTGTAGGCAAGAAAAAAGCCCAGCGGTTGATTGTGGAATTAAAGGAGAAACTGAGCAAGGTGGATCTGGGCGAGCGGAAGGAGTTGAAGGATAAAGAGGCAGCAGTCGCTCCGGCACATGAGGAGGCGGTCATGGCTTTGGTATCTTTGGGATACACCAAACCCGATGCCAGAAAAGCACTGGAGAGGGTGACCAAGGAGGAAAAGGAAGCTTTACCGGTGGAGGAGTTGATAAAAAGGGCATTAAAATATGCCAGATGACAAAACAATGAGACTGTATCATAATTAAGTTTTGACTTTGTAGCCGCAATCTTTAGATTGCGCAATCTAAGCGCAGACTATCCCGCAGAGCGGGATCCGCCTTCGGCGGAAAGTCTGCGGCTACAGAAAACCGAATTGTGGCACAGCCTCAATGGAGAGAGACTGGGGATAAGAAAACTTTAACATAGTGCAATGCACAAACAGAGAGGTAGATTTTGTCACAGAGGGTCACGGTTCCAGACAGATTGGAAGACGAATTAGAATATGATCTCACCTTAAGGCCTACGAAGTTTGATGAGTTCGTGGGCCAGGATAAGATTAAGGAGAACTTAAAGATCTTCATCCAGGCAGCCAAAAAAAGGGGTGAGCCTCTGGATCATGTTCTCTTCTACGGACCTCCGGGATTGGGAAAAACCACCTTAGCCCATATAATCGCCAAAGAGCTGGAGGCAAACATAAAATCCACCTCCGGACCGGTGCTGGAGCGACCGGCTGATTTAGCCGGGCTTTTGACCAATATGGGCGAAAGGGAGGTTCTGTTCATCGACGAGATTCACCGGCTCAACCATGTGGTGGAGGAATATCTTTATCCTGCCATGGAGGATTTCAAGATAGACATAATGATCGAGAAGGGACCATCCGCCCGGTCGGTGAAAATCGACCTGCAGCCTTTCACCCTGGTGGGAGCCACCACCAGAGCTGGTCTTTTAACTTCACCTTTGCGGGCAAGATTCGGAGTGGTGGGGAGGCTGGATTTCTACCAGCCGGAGGATCTGTATAAGATCGTCTTGAGGTCGGCCAAGATATTGGACGTTAGCATAGACCGGGAGGGAGCTTCGGAGATCGCCAATCGATCCAGGGGCACTCCCCGGGTGGCTAATCGTATTCTTCGTCGGGTGAGGGATTATGCCGAGGTGAAGGCGAAGGGGAAAATAGATCGCCAGGTGGCTCATGATGCTTTGCTGATGCTGGACGTGGACGAGTTGGGCTTAGACGAGATGGATAAGAAGATAATGGAGGTGATCATACACAAATTCAAGGGCGGTCCGGTGGGGATAAATACCCTGGCGGTGGCGGTGGGAGAGGAGGGGGAGACCATCGAGGAGATTT
>CAYOSZ010000003.1:0-18134 GCA_964406715.1 uncultured Ignavibacteria bacterium
CTCCTGTGGACCGGTACACCGCGTGAAGCCCCAATCCGTGCTGCCCGCCGAAGAATACCATCGAATCGTTCTGTGCAGCTACAAACAGAACCGACCCTGACGACGAAGGAACGCTGAAAGTCCATAGCGTATCACCGGTCGAATCATCGACGGCGAAGAAGATATTGGGCTCACCCTGCATCGCCATAATAAGAAGGTGATCATACCAGCTTAAGGTCTGGCAGTCGTCAGAAACATCGCTCGGAACCCAAGCGCTCTGCTGCAGCGGCGGAGATAATACATCTTCCTGAGATGCCCAGGACGTGCGCTCCCGGCAGGCATTTACCATAGGCCAATCCTGCTGCCCCAAACCTGTGTTTGTTAAGAAAAAGACGACCGAGAACAAAAAAAGCATTACTTGAGTCAATCTAACTCTCATGACTCCTCCTTCTTGGAGTTTTAGTTTAACGTATATTCAGCCCGGTTGACTCAGCGCTCGTCGCGCGCCTTCGACTGCTGACCAATCGGTTGATCTCACGAGACGATGTCAAACTGTTTGCATTCTGCATAGCACCTTCCTTGGCCTAATCTAATATAACGCCCTCCGGTAAGTCAAGAAATTTCGCTCGCTTCTTTTCGTTAGGGGAAGCATTAGAATCGGGCAAGGATACACTCGGATGGTTATCCGTCTGGACGCCAGCTCGACCTACCTGTTGGAATCTCCCTTCTGAGTCAACAGGCTCACGATTATGATCGTAAACAGAGACAGGAAAAAACTGGGGATCAGCTCGTAAAGCGAATTTTTGAGCACGGGCACATTGTACCAGATCAATACCGTGATGGTTCCCACGATCATCCCGGAGAGGACTCCCCACTTGGTCACCTTCTTCCACCACAGGGTGGTTAAAAGCGCGGGACCGAAGCTTGCCCCTAAGCCGGCCCAAGCATAGAGAACCAGCCAGTAAACCAGAGATTGGGCACCCAGCGCCAGAATGAATGCAATAACTCCGATGATCAAAGTCGCCACCCGGCTGATAAGAACCAGTCTCCTGTCCGGCGCATCCTTTTTCATCATCTGGTGATAAATGTCTCTGGAGATGGCGGAGGTGCTGACCAAAAGCTGGGAGTCGGCAGTAGACATCATGGCAGCGATGGCTCCAGAGATTAAAATTCCTGCCAGCCATGCCGGGACCAAGGTCTTGGTCATGTAGGGCATGATCTGCTCCTGGTCGGCAAACACTTCTCCGAAAATCCCCAACCCGATAATTCCCACGAATACGGCTCCCCAGAAGGCCAAAAGCGCCCAGCACATGGCGATCAGCGTCCCCTGGCGAAGTTTTCGCGGGTCCTTGATGGCCATAAACCTGGTCACCAGATGAGGCTGCCCCATGTAACCCAGCCCAATTCCCAGCCCGCCCAGAATCGAAGCAATCAGGGGAAAGCTTTCCTTTCCGCCTCCCACACTGAGAAGACCAGGGTCTATGTTCTTGAGAGCCAAGGATAATTTCTCCACCCCACCCAACTCGATGAATCCAACTATGGGAAGCAACACTAAAGTGAATACCATTATGGCTCCCTGAAGAAGATCGGTCCAGGCCACGGCGAAGAATCCTCCCATGACGGTATAGATCACGATGATGAAAGCTCCGATCAGCATGCCCTGCAACTGGGTAACTCCAAAGATGGCATTCAGCACCTTCCCCGCCGCCAGAAACTGAGCAGCGACATAGATGGTGAAGAAAAAAATGATGATTACCGTGGAAACCACCCGCAGAACGTGACTTTTGTCCGAGAACCTGTTCTCAAAGAGATCCGGGAGGGTTAAGGCGTTATGCTTCTCGGTTTGCGTTCTAAGCCGGTGGGAGATGAAAATCCAGGAGAAGAGAATTCCGGAAACGCAGCCGATGGCGGGCCAGATGGCATTGAATCCGGTGGCGAGTGCCAGGCCCGGTAAACCGATCAAAAGCCAGGCGCTCTCTCCGGAGGCTCTTTCGCTGAAGGAGACCAGCCAGGGATTCAGTCTTCTGCCCGCCAGGACGAAATCGGCAATGGTCTTGTTGTATCTGAAGGTCAATGATCCTTTGATCATCAACAGAACCAAATAAGCTAAAAATCCTATCCCTATAGGATTCATAAACGGGATAAGATAAACCGATAATTTGCTCAGAAACCAATCCATCTACTCCTCCCTCTTTTTCCCGGAAGCTATGTAGAATATGATGGTAATAACGAGTAGAACAATCGGTGGAACGATCACCCAGAATTTTGTCCAGAACGGCATCTTTCCCTCCTTTTGAAGTTAGGGCATTATATGGAAAAATAACGAGGAAAGCAACAAAAATATCCTTCAGGTATTTTCTGAAATTGGGGAACAAAATATCCGTTCAGATGAAAAAGTTGTGAGGATAGAATTTTATTGCTTGCATTTTCTTCTTTTCGAAATATATTTTGAAAAAATTTCACTTTCGCGGACTTTGAACTTTTGATCTTTTCAGGAGGAACGCATGGAAAAAAGAGACCGGTGGGATAGCCGTACTGCGTTTATTTTAGCGGCCATTGGCTCGGCTATAGGTTTGGGTAATATCTGGAGATTTCCCTATATCTGCTACGCCAACGGTGGAGGCGCGTTCCTGGTGGCGTGGCTGGTCGCTCTGTTCACTGCCGGGATTCCGCTCATGATTCTGGAATTCGGACTGGGGCATAAGATGGAGGGTTCCGCCTCTGAGGCATTCCGTAAAGTAAACAAGAAGTTCGAATGGTTCGGCTGGGTGGCTATCCTGGTGGGATTCTTCATAGTTTGTTACTATGCAGTGATCATGAGTTACTGTTTCAATTACGCCTATCACTCCCTCACCCTTGCCTGGGGAGACGATCCGGCTGGCTTCTTTTACCAACAAACGTTGGGATTGACAGAGAGCCCCCTTGAGATCGGAGGGATAAAGGGATATATCTTCCTCGGTCTTTTCTTAAGCTGGATAGCCATATTCTTCTCCATCTGGAAGGGCGCCAAAACTGTGGGAAAGGTGGTGTATGCCACCGTTCTTATCCCCTGGTTCCTGCTTCTCCTCTTTGTGGTCAGGGGCGTCACGCTTCCGGGAGCGGTTGAGGGCCTTAAGTTCTATCTTACCCCTGATTTCCACAGACTGCTTTCTCACCAAATATGGTTGGAGGCTTACACCCAGGTCTTTTTCTCCTTGAGCGTTGGCTTCGGGATAATGATAGCCTATTCCAGTTTTCTTCACAGAAAGATGGACATCGTAAACAACGCTTTCATAATCAGCATGTCCAATTGTGCCACCTCTTTTTTAGCTGGATTCGCCGTCTTCGGTGCTTTAGGATATTATGCGGTGAAAGTCGGCAAACCCGTAGGGGAGGTGGTTGCCTCCGGTCCGGGACTGGCTTTCGTAACCTATCCTCACATCATCAGCAACCTCCCCTTCTGGCAGCCCCTCTTTGGGGTGCTGTTCTTCCTCATGCTGCTCACTCTGGGGATCGATTCCGCCTTCTCCTTAGCTGAGGCGGTGGCGGCAGGAGTGAGAGACAAATGGAAGGTTTCACACCGAATCTCCAACACAGCGGTCTGCTCCACCGCCTTTATCATAGGCATCATATTCACCACCGGAGCCGGGCTCCTCTGGCTGGATATTCTGGATAGGTTCATGAATAGATTCGGGCTCTCCTTGGTCTGCCTGGGAGAGTGCATCCTGATAGGATGGGTCTTTGGCAGCGGAAAGATAAAAAAATATGTGAACGGAATCTCGGAATTCAGGATTGGAGTGTGGTGGGACATCCTCATCAGATTTTTTGTGCCGGTGGTGCTGGGGGGCCTGTTTTTTGTCGAGCTTCTGGAAAGGATAAGAAGCCCCTACGAAGGCTATCCCAGGCTGGCGGAGTTTTTGGGTGGCTGGATGATGGTCCTGCTTCTGCCGGTATTGGGAATCATTCTTATGATGGCTAAAAGGAGAGAATAATGCCCACTTCAGCGATTATCATGTTAATCTTCACCGCCGTGGTGTTGTTTGGCGGAATCGGAATCTGCACCTATATAGCTATCAGGAAGAAACGGCGAATCTGAATCCTCTTTACCTCGTATAATAAAGGGAGGGCAATTTTTGTCCGAACAAGGAAAAAGGAGCTTATCTATAATTGTGCTTAAATCAACGAACAGTCTGACCCTATGAACGCCAGTATCTTTATTCCGGCAGGTGTCTTTGTTGTCTTGATCTTGACCTGTCTGTTTGTGCCCATTCGTCTGCAGTTGCTACTGAACCATCGCCAAAGATCGGTGGCGATTAGCTGGTTCATGGTGACTATGGATGGCAATCTGAGATTGAAAGCCTGGGAGCTGCGTTTTTTAAATCAAGCCATTGTTCGCAAGCGGCTGAAGAAGAAAGATGAAATCGAGGAAAAGGAAAAGAGGGAAGCCAAACCCAAAAAGAAAAAGTCACGGTTTAACCTCAAGTTCTTGTGGGAGGAAAAGGAGTTGCTGCTGCAAGTTGTCGGGGTGGTTTTAAACTTCCTTTGGGACATTCTAAAGGGTATACGATGGAACCGACTCTCCATGGATGTGAATTTGGCAACTCCTGATCCGGCATTAACCGGCATCTTATACGGCCAGCTCTGTGCCGTGAAGTATTCAGCCGAATACTTTTTCCCCAAAGCCCGGATAACGGTTCAACCTGATTTCGTCAACCTGTCTCCAAAGGGAAGCGCGGAATCGACTTTCAGCATCAGACCGTTGAATCTCATAGCTCCGATATCCAAGATGTTTTTTACTCTGCCCAAGATACAGATTTTGAAAACGTTTATCCTGAAAAGAAGGAGGTGAATCGAATATGCCGAGCACGGCCGAAGCAATCATTAAAACGCTGATGGATGAGATCAAGTCGATTACCAAAACGGAAACCATCCTGGGTGCACCCATCAACGTCGGCAGCAACACCATCATTCCGGTATGCAGAATCCTGGTTGGATTTGGCGCGGGAGGCGGAGAGGGAGAGATGCAGGAGAAGAGAGGCGGATCGGGCGGCGGCGGTGGTGGTGGGTTGAAAGTTGAGCCGGCTGCCTTCATCGTGATAAAGGGCGACCAGGTCACCGTCATGGGGACAAAGCCGGGGAGATTAGAGGGTATCTTTGAATCCATCCCCGGGATCATCGAAAAGATCCACCAAGCCAAGAAGGACAAAAAGGAAGAAGAAAAAGAAGAGTAAAAACTTCTCCCGGGCATGGAGTGAGGACTGGTTTTAAACCCATATACCATGGGGAGAATGGAACTAAGATGCAAGGCGGGCATGGATGCTCGCCTTAGGGGCTTGAGATTTTCATCTTTAGTCTGAAACATTAACTCACAGGTCCGGACAGGAGTTGTTCCTCTGACAGCAAAAGATGGGTGCAGCGGGTCAGGACCTGCCCGGCTAAACTGTCATCTGTACCAAATACGACCGTACCATTATATCTACAATCTCTTCAAAACTCCTCTTCGGATAAGATGGGGGCTGAGGCTAAAGTCGGTTGGTTTTGAGTCGATATTATTGCAAAGTTGAACGGCAAATTGGAGAAAGCATTTCTCATATGCCCGTCCGACGGGATAACTTCCTGTTGGGGGGTAAACTTAAAAATATAGAATGAAAGGGGGGTGATTGATCCCAGAATGTAAGTTCAGTGGATTCGGATGTCCCGGTGAAGATTTGAACTTCAAGGGAACAAAGAGAGCAACGATCCGAATTGCAGTAAAGAAGTTTTCGTTTTGTTAAATCCTAACAGTTACCCAAGAATAGGGGGGATTGGAAATGAAAAAGCTAACGCTAATTTTCGGTCTGATATTTATCTTAGGTTCATTTGCCTCTGCATCCGCCATCGACCAGACCGGCAGATTTGCCATAGGAGGTCACCTGGGCTATTCGTTTGGCTTTGGAGAGGTCTTCGACGAGTATGAATGGGGCGGCTACTGGGGAACAGAGTACTGGGGAGTGAAGTACCAGAACAAGGTCACTTACAGCTTCCTGGGAAACGTTAAGTACTACTTCAGCCCCAATTGGGCTGTGCTGGGTGCTTTAGACTACCAGGCCGGTGACGTCGAGGTTACCGGTACAGTCGCAGGATTCAGCACGGGCATCAGCGAGAGCTACGACTGGACCGCCGTTCTGGGAAACGTCGTCTACACCATTTCACCGCAGAACAAGACCTGTCCCTATTTCACTGCTGGGGGCGGTATGTACATGAGCGACGACGTTTCCGAGCCGGGAGCAAACTTAGGCTTCGGCGTTGAACATTACTTCCAGAATAACCTGGCCCTGGACGTGGGAGCAAGATATCACATGATCTTCACCGAAGACAACAGCACCAACTATGTAAATGTCTATGCCGGGATAAACTTCTACCTGGGAGCGAAATAAAAGAAGAGAAAGCTTTCAAAAAAAATAGCCCCGGGAACGCTTATCCTGGGGCTATTTTTTTGTCCGGAATTGACATGTTGCCTTTGGGGGATGAACGTTATCGACCGGGAGGTCGTATGGCATTCCTTGCGATCTGGAGAATATTATTCCTCCTTTAACTCCTTCAGGAGTCTTTCGATTATGTCCTTCTCGCTCGGTTTCACGTCCTCTGACTTTACAAAGTTCTCCAGGTAAGAAATCGCCTCTTTCCCCTTTCCCAACTGGCGGTAAGTATTTCCCAATCGATACAAGGCTAAGACGAAGCCGGGATTATACTCAACCGACTTTTCGTATTCACCGGCAGCCTCCTTCAGCATTCCCTTCTGAAGATATATCTCTCCCAGAATATAATGGATTTCGGAATCTTCATCTCTCAAGGATATGGACCTTTCGTATAGTTTCTGAGCCTGGTCTAAAAATCCCCGATTTTGGTACATAACCGCCATGTTGAAAAAAACAAGAGCACTGTCGGCTCCGCTATCCAGAGCCTTCTGAAGATATTCCAAGCCTAACTTATAATTGCCCTGATCTCCGTATACCGCTCCGAGATTCACGTAAGCTTCGGATAGGTGGGGACTATATTCCAGGGCTTTGTGAAATTCCTCAATTGCTCTGACAGCATCACCTTTTTCAGTGTAGAACACCCCCATGGTATAGTGAGCGTGCGCCAGATTAGTAGTCCGGTACTGGTACAAGCTGAGGTTGATCGGAATCAAAAATATCAAAAAAACCACAATGTATTTACTCAACTGGAAAAATCTTCTCTGTCTTACCTTCTTCACCATCCAGTTGATGGCATAAGCGGAGAATAAAATCAGCACCGGAATGATGGGAACCCGATACCGGGCACAGACAAAGAACAAAATCACGCTGAGCATGTATACAAAAAGAAATATCTCCAAAATCACCACTTCTTTCTTCTCCCGATGAGACAGGATGATCCCCACCAACCCCAGCGGAGCGATCAGCCCGAAGGGAAAGTATATGACGAATCTCCACAAAAGCAGTTTTAAAACCGACACGCTCCTGGTGAAGAAATACAGATCGCGGTTGTTCGAAAGCTCGTTACCGTTCCAGAAAAGAACAAATTTCCTCAGCATCAATTTCAAAAAACCAAGCGGCTCCTTTACCACGAACTTTAATCCCTCCACATACCAGAAGCGCGACAGCTCGGAAGGTTTCAGACTTCTTCCAGTCGTCTTTTCCGCTATCCTCTTGGCGTCTCCGTATGATCCCCACCAGGTGGTCCTGGCTCCGGGAAGTGTGGCTGAGCTCCCATCCGATTCGGGATTGTTACCTATGTAGAAATTCATCCCACCCTGCCAGGCGATGAGCACCAAGTCGTGACCCTTGACGTAGTTCCTCAAGGTTACGGGAGAAATGACCAAAGCTGCAGCCCCGGCGAAGATAAGAGCGTAAAGCACCGATCTCGATCTGCCGCCGGCTTTGCCCCTGAAGCGGAAGATAATCCAGAGGAAAAAGACGGCACCCACCAAAAGGATGTTAGGTCGAGCCAGAGCGGACAAACCCAAAATCAACCCGCAAACAAACCACCTCATGTAAGATGGCTTTTCTTTGGCCCGGAAAAGCGCCAGTATCAAAAGCAGGTCGAGAAATACCAGCAGCACCGGAATTAAAAGTTCCCCCTCGAAGTAGATCAAGACTCCGTTGAGCGAGGCTAAAAATGCCGCAATTACGGCAGTCCTTTTATCGAAAATCTTTCTGCCCAGAAGATATACCAAGACGCAGCTTAGAGATCCCAGCAGGAGCTGAATTAATCGCGCCGGAAAGTGATTGTGACCGAATATCTTGTATACAAAAGCCAGAAAGTAGGGGTAAAGCGGAGCCCGAAAAAAGACCCCTTCGGTAAAGTCCTCCCCTTGCAATATCGAGCTTGCCCATTGGTCGTGATATTCAGCATCCATCATCAGAGTATCAAACATGGGGGAGCCTTTAATCTGCATCAGATAGATGAATCTGACGGTGAAGGCAAAGACAAAGATCCCGATGATGATAAGCGTTTGTTTTCGAATAGATATTTTCATCTTTCAGAATTCCGCTGCTTTCTAAGCTAATCCTCAATACCCTTAAAGTCAAGTGATTCAATTTGTAAAGATGCAAATCTTTCCTGAGTCCAGGCGGATGCCTGCCGTCTGGGGGTGAGGGCAGACCGAGGGAGGAGGTCAAATCGTGAAAAGGAAAGGAAGGTAAAAAGAAAGGAGTTTTTATAAAGTAGGCATCAAAATTCCTTGACAGTTAATATCAGTTGTTGTACATTTATTTTCTTTCGTATACATATGTTCAATCACGAGGTAACATGTTAGAGAATCTGATTCATGAGGAATGTGGTGTCTTCGGCATCTTTGGAGCAAGAAAGGCAGCTGAGCTGACCTATCTGGGGCTCTACGCCTTGCAACATAGGGGGCAGGAGGGTGCGGGGATCGTCTCCTCCGACGGAGAAAAAATTCATGAGCATAGAGGTTCGGGGGAGGTAAACGAGGTCTTCTCCAGTGAGGAGACCCTCCACCGACTGAAGGGCCATATAGCCGTGGGGCATAACCGTTATTCCACCACAGGCGCCTCATCTTCTTTGAACGTCCAACCCCTGCTCATCACTTACAAGAAGGGTAAGTTGGCCTTAGCCCACAACGGAAACCTCACCAATTCCTACAGCTTGCGCACCTTTATGGAGAAAAACGGTTCCATCTTTCAAACTTCCAGTGACAGTGAGATAATGCTGCATCTGGTGGCTCGCTCCAAAAAAGAAACCGTGGTGAAGATGATCCAGGACGCTCTCTCAAAGGTGAAGGGTGCATACTCCGTGATATTCAACACGGGCGATTCCATTGTGGCAGCCAGAGACCCGCATGGGTGGCGACCCCTGGCTTTGGGCAGGCTAAGAAACGCCTGGGTGGTAGCATCGGAGACCTGTGCCTTCGACATAATCGGAGCCAGATACGAAAGGGACGTCCAGCCGGGTGAGATCACGGTGATCAACCAGAAAGGAGTTAAATCTTACTTTCCGTTCAAACCGGTAAAGCACGCTTTTTGCATATTCGAGTTCATCTACTTTGCCCGTCCGGACAGCATCATCTTCAACGAGAACGTGGACAAAATCCGCAGAAGATTGGGCCAACAACTGGCAAAGGAGAAACCGGTTTCGGCAGACATCGTGATTTCGGTCCCCGACTCCTCCAACACCGCCACACTGGGCTACTGTGAGCAGACCGGAATAAAATACGAGGTGGGGCTGATTCGCAATCATTACATCGGAAGAACCTTCATCGAGCCGGAGCAGGCCATAAGGGACTTAGATGCGCGGATCAAGTTTAATCCGGTGAGAGGGGTGCTGAAAAACAAACGGGTGGTGGTGGTGGACGATTCCATCGTCAGGGGAACCACCAGCAAAAAGCTCATTCACATGCTGAGGAACGCCGGGGCAAAGGAGGTTCACTTCCGGGTAAGCTCCCCCCCCATAATCTCGCCCTGCTTCTATGGGATAGACATGCCCACCAAAGAGGAGCTGATCGCCTCCTCCAAATCAGTGGAGCAGATCAGAGAGTTTTTAAACGTGGATAGTTTGGGTTATCTCTCCTTGCCCGGGATGCTTTCCATGCATGCTTTAAACGGAAGAAACTTCTGCGCCGCCTGCTTCTCCGGCAAATACCCCACCAGGATCGAAAACAATTCCGGCAAATACGTCCTTGAGAAAAGGTGCTGAGGATTTACAAAAAGATCGCCCCAAGGTGTAAAGTTGTCTTTAAAAGATAAAATCAAGATGTGGTTGGGAATTCACTTCTCGTCGAGTTTGTGGGCAGGGCTGCTGACAAGATCTTGTGGAAACAGATTGATTCTCTCCCACCTCTCTCCTTCTCCCCCGCCTCCCGCGGGATTTTTAACGTGAAATGAAGAGCGAAAGATAGGGGCAAAGGTTAAAAGGATAACCAAATCTTGAACACCAGAATTTATTCTATAATTCAACAAAAGGAAGTAAGGCGTTTCGTAAAATTCGCTCTGGTAGGAACCTGGGGATTTGTGGTCAACATGTTTTTCCTCTGGTTTCTGACCGAAACTGCGGGGCTTTACTATCTCCTCTCCAGTGTTATAGCCATCGAGATATCGCTGGTTAATAACTTCGTTCTCAACGACCTCTGGACCTGGAGCGATCGGGGTAAGAGGGGAAAGAAGGAATACTTCAAAAGGATGTTCAAGTACCACGTTTCTGCCAGCGCCGCCATGCTGACCAACCTTCTGGTCTTGTGGATTCTAACCGAGGTTTTTCACTTATACTATTTGGCCTCCAATGTCTTTGGGATTTTATGCGGCATGCTGCTGAACTACTTTATCAATGATCGCTGGACCTTCAAGCACAGAAAGGAATCACTTGGATGAGCCTTGGTATATCCGAAAGAATTGAGGTAAGCACATAGTTCTTGGAGGCGGGATGAATTCCCGCCTCTATGCATAAGACAACTTATAACCAATAGTGCAGGGCATTCAGCCCTGCCATGTATGAGTCCTTCGGAGGTGTATCCCTAACTGGACGACCGGGATGTAATCCCGGCGTCCTCAGAAAACCTTCGAGCTCAAAAAACCGCGCCAGCCCCGCAAAGCGTCCAGACGGACGCCCGTCTGGGCGGGATCCTTCGGACAAGCTGGCGCACTCCGAAGCAATACATTCCACCATAAGCGGGTGGACCCGAGTGAATCTCTATATGCGAATGTCTGAACTGAAGAAAAAAGATTACTTCCGGTTAGCCTTGTACGTGATTCTCGTAATCGTCATGCTGGGATTTTTCCGGAATACCCTGAGAAAGGGAATGAGCGATTTTCGGGTGGTTCACCGTGCCGCCACCAGAGTCCTGCAACAGGAAAATCTCTATAACTTCGATGATGGTCATTACCTCTACAAATACTCACCTTCATTTGCTTTCATCGTCTCTCCTGTCGGCATCTTCTCCTTTTCCACGGCTGGCGTTCTGTGGCTTGCCGGCATGTGTGTCTGTCTTTTCTTCATAATGCGGAAGAGCAAAAGGATGATAATGGGAGACAAATCTCCGCCCTCTTATTTATATCTTCTGACCCTTCTTTTTACCTCGAAATTCATCGTGCGGGAGTTTTGGCTGGGACAGACGGATCTTTTGATGCTGCTATTCATCTTCCTGTTCATTTCCTGCATAGATCGCGGAAAAGAAGGCCGGGGGGGATTTTTTCTTGCATTGTCGGTGGTGATTAAACCCACTTCTTTGATCTTTGTACCATATCTCCTTTATAAAAAGAGGTTCAGGCAGGTTGGCTATCTGGTGATTTGGTGTGCCGTTCTTCTCTTCGTTCCCTCGCTGGTTTATGGAATCCCAGGGAACCTGAACCAGTTATGGGGCTGGAAAACCATCATGTCGGTTTCATCTCCGCCGCTTTTGACTTCGGATGTGAATCAGTCTCTTTTCGGGTTCTTCTATCGTCTCCTGACGCCCAGCCCTTTTAAGGTCAACGTTCTGAACCTGGATCATACCGTGGTTAATCTGCTGATATACGTTATGGCAGCGGGATTATTTCTTTTTCTTCTCTTCTTAAAACGAAGATCGAAATCTGTGGAGAACAGCTGGGTGAATCACCCGGAATGCGTGGAGTACTCGCTGCTTCTCATTTTCATGACGCTATTTTCTCCTCTGGGCTGGTTTCAGAATTACTCTGGATCCATCCTGGCTTATATGCTTCTGCTCTATTACGCTCTAAAGACCGGACTTGCGGATCGCCTCATGCTGGTTCTACTCATCCTCTCCTTTCTTCTGGTGGATGCCGTCAATTTCGAAATGGTGGGGCGCAGGATAAACGATCTCTCCTTGTATCTTTCCTTCATCGTCTACGGGATCTTCCTGGTGATCATCTGCCTTTCCAGATTAAGATTATCCCGAATTGCTTAAGGCTCGTCCGGGTTTCATTGGAAAAGACTCCTTTAGCGCCGTGAACCATGTGGATCAGGGGAGCGAAAGCGAACTGCCGAGCACCGGTTTTGTTTATAGAGAGCCCCTTTCCTGCCGATACAATACAAGTCAGTGTTCAGAGCCGGTAATCCTTCTTAAACAACTCAAGGGGCAATATGGAAAAAGCTAAGGTCTTGGTGGTCGACGATGAGGAGTCGATGTGCAAATTCATGGAGATCATGCTCAAAAAAGAGGGATACTCCGTCTCCACCAGCCAGGATGGTCCCAATGCTTTGGAACACATCAAAAGTGAGAATTATGACCTGGTGATCGCGGATCTGATGATGCCGGAGATGAGCGGGCTGGAGCTTTTAACCCGGGCTAAATCTGCCAATCCGGAAATCGATTTCATCATGATGACCGCGTTTGCCTCGGTGGACTCTGCCATCGAGGCTTTAAAAAAGGGGGCTTTTGATTACGTTACCAAACCTTTTAAGGTGGATGAGATAAAGATCGCGGTGAGGAAATCTTTAGAACAAAAAAAGGTCGCCCGGGAAAACGTTCAGCTCAAGCAGCAACTTCAAACCAAATCCGACTTCACCTGTTTCATCGGGAACAGTCCGGAGATCGTCAAGCTGAAAAAAATGGCAGATAGGATTGCCCAAGCCGACTCCACCGTGTTGATCGAGGGTGAATCCGGCACCGGCAAGGAGCTGATCGCCAAAGCCATGCATTATCACAGCTTCCGGTCGGACAAACCCTTCGTCACCATAAACTGCGCCGCCCTCCCGGAGAATCTTCTGGAAAGTGAGTTATTCGGGCACGTGAAGGGATCGTTCACCGGAGCCATCCGGGATAAGGAGGGGCTTTTCAAAGTGGCGGACGGCGGCACGTTCTTTTTGGACGAGGTGGGGATGACCTCACCTGCGATTCAGGCGAAGCTGTTGAGAGTTTTGGAGGAAAAGGAAATTACCCCGGTGGGAGGCACTGCTCCAATCAAAGTGGACGTACGCTTGATCGCCGCCACCAATGCCGACCTGGAACAACAGGTGAAATTGGGTAACTTCAGGGCAGATCTTTTTTATCGCCTGCATGTCATCCCCATAGTCATCCCTCCACTGCGAGAAAGAAAAGACGACATCAAGCTTCTTTCCACTTATTTTGTGAAAAAATACTGTCAGAAGATGCAAAGTGAACAGAAGAGCATCTCGGATGAGGCCATGAAGCGATTGCTCTCCTACCAATGGCCCGGCAACGTGAGAGAACTGGAAAACGCCATCGAACATGCGGTCCTGCTGTCCCGAAGTAATCAGATAAACACCGAAGACCTCCCCCAAAAAACAATAGAGGAAAAGGGAATCGATCTGGTCACGGAGACGCCGCCAACTGCTCCCGTCCTGGAAATCATAGAAAAAGCTTACATCTTCTGGGTACTGAATCAGACCGGCTGGCAGAAAAGCAAGGCCGCCTCAATTCTGGGAATAGACGCATCCACCCTGTACAGAAAGATAGAGAAATATAAATTAAGCTCCCCCCTCTCCCCGACCGGGGAGCTTTGATCCGAGGAGATCTCTGCGGGTTAATATTCTTTCCGCTTACCTGCCCAATTTGTGGAGTCATATCAAGCGGGATCACATCACCGTCGGCGGAGGGTCTTAAACGAACCAAACTACTTAAGTCCATGCGGATAGTCGAGAACGAGTTGATGAGAAAAATCACAAAATATGCAGAAGATCCCGGTCAGGGAAGCAGAGCAACAGGACCGAACGCTTTGGAAAATCTGTTTTGTGCTCTGGTATTCTTCTTCTCCCTTGCCCTGTACGTCAAGACCTTATGTCCTGCGGTCTTTTGGTGGGATTCTGGGGAATTAATCGCCAACATTGCGGTTTTAGGAATACCCCATCGCCCCGGCTTTCCCATTTACGTTCTGTTGGGTAAAATCTTCTCCTTTCTTCCCCTGGGGAGTTTTGCCTGGAGAGTGAATTTTCTCTCAGCTTTGTTTGCCTCCTTTTCGCTGGCGATCTTATTTAAGGTTTTTCAAAGGAGCCTGAATCTGTTTTTCCCCCGGATGATTGAAAAGGGGAAATCCGTCCTTTTGTCATCCTTGTCTTTTGTTCTTGTTTTCGGTTTCACCTACTCATTCTGGATTCAAGCCGTGAGGGCGGAGGTCTATTCCTTGAACGTGCTTTTCTTCTCCCTGCTTTTGCTTTCAGGCATTTCTTATCTCAAGGACGGCAGGACAAAATACGTTTATCTTTTTTTCTTTCTTCTGGGGTTGGGTCTGGGTAATCATCACTTAAGTCTTCTCTCAACCATTCCAGCCTTTCTGATGCTTTTTCTTGTCTATGCTCCCGGAGTCTTTCTGCATTTGAAGAAGATTTTTTTTCAAGTTCTATTTCTCTTGTTGGGGCTGAGCATTTATCTTTATCTTCCCATCCGCTCCATTTCCCATCCACCTCTGGTCTGGGGTAAGACCGAATCCATCTCTTCGGCTGCCTCCTTTGTCTTTGCCCTGGACACCATGACTAATCTGAATCTGGATTTCCTGTCAAATATTGCCGAGAAGATCTCACAGATGGGACTGCTTTTTTATGATCAACTTACTTTTTTATGTCTGGCCGTCAGCCTGTTGGGATTTTTTCTGCTCTTAAGAAATGGACGGAAGTTGCTGATCTTTCTGCTTTTGCTCATTATGGGCAACTGTGCGGTGACGATATTCATCACCACAGAGTTGATACCCACCAATCCCGATCTGCATGGATATTTAATCTTCTCCGTCTTCGCGCTGACTTTCTCCTTCGGGATGGGCATTTTCTTTTTGTTGAACCTGATGCGTGGTTTATCACCGCCTATACGTTATCTCATCATGATGGTTTTGGGATTTATCTCGCTTTCTCCCCTATTCCAGCACTATACGGAAGCGAACCTGTCCCGCAACCGTATAGCGCACAACTATGGCTTAAGCGTCATTGCCCGTCTGGATTCAAACTCGATACTCTTCGTGGACAACGTCAATTTGAACTTCATCCTAAGGGAACTTCTCCATGCGGAGGAAATAAGGAAAGACGTGGAAGTCATCGATCGGGGTCTCTTGGGCTTTCGCTGGTACGTGGAGCAAAAGAAAAGACAAAATCGAAATCTCTTCTCGGGTGTGCCGGAAGGCTTGACGGGCGAACCTCTTTTCGGCGCGCTCCTGAAAAGAAGCAAAGATTTAGGCATGCCCGTCTATATCGAATTTACCGAAAGGGACGCCGCTTTGGTCGACTACGTCATACCAGAAGGATACGTCTTTAAGGTGCATGCAAATCCAATTGATCTGCTGACGGAAAAAGATTTGCTGTCTCAGAAAAGATGGGTTCAAGAAGGTCCCTTCGACCCTGAAGATGAGACATTTCAAAGAGACTGGGATGCCCAGAGAGTTTATGCCCTTTCTTTTTACCGGTTGGGACTTTTCTATGAGTTGAAGGGCATGATCTCCTGTGCCTTGGATAAATTCGCCCGGGTCAGGAAAATCGATCCGGAAAACGAGGAACTCATCCTGAAGGTGAAAAAGCTGAAGGAACTTGAAGCATCATCCGGGATTTCGAATCAGAACTCCTCCGCTCCACCCGCCCAACCACCGGGATAACAGCATCATCCCTCCGTTCCCATCCAGGTACAAGCAAGACGGATAAATGCTTCCATTTTGCAACAAGTAAGCAACAGTCCTCAATGTCCGGCAGAATGCTCAACAAATAGGTGCAGCTCCATCTCGTTGTGTGAAAACGTTTTAGCAGACATCGGGCCGAATGGCATAGCTTTTGCATTTTCCTCTGCAGGAAAACACAGGAGGAAAAGATGAAAGCCCAGGGACGTAAGAAGCTGAAAGGTTATACCCTAATCGAATTGACCATCGTCATAATCGTCATCGCTGTTTTGGTCGCCATAGCTATTCCCCGTTTCATGCAGGCTTCAACCAAAAGCAAACAGACTGAAGCCAAGCTGATTTTAAAGCAGATCTGCGTCATGCAGAGGGCTTATCGGCAGGAAAACAACGTCTACTTCCCCGGCGATGGGAGCACCATTGTGGCTCAGCCCGGCGGGATCATCGCACCTTTGGGCGTGGAGATTATGTCATCGGTTCGTTATAGCTATTCGATCATCGGAGACGCCAACAGTTACTCAGCCACCGCCGGCTGCAAGGACGCATCCGGTCTGGATGACGATCCGGCATTGGACGTCTGGACCATTAACCAGACTGGAGTCCTCACCTGTCTCACCGATGACTCTCAAAACTGAGTGGCAGGTAGCTGCACATCACGTTTTGCAACAACCCAAGCAGAATGCTATAGAGAAAACCGACAAACAAAGGAAGATCAAAATTTAAGCAGCAGCGATACCTCCTTTAAAGGCAGAAGGTTAACACGAAGAAGAGCAAAAGATGGGGCGCATGGCACAGCTATTGCATTAATATCAATAGTTCAATCCATGGGCAGAATATGAAATCAAAAAAATACCCAGAGCCAAAAGGAACCACGTTAATCGAGTTGATGATCGTGGTGGTTATCATAGCCATCCTGGCGATTATGGCTATTCCCCGCTTCATGCAGACTACCGTAAAAACCAAGCAGAGCGAAGCCAAATCCATCCTCAAGCAAATCTATACCGCGGAAAGAGCATATCGGCAGGAAAAGGATTGCTACTATCCCGGCGACGGGAGCACCATCGTTGCTCAACCGGGAGGGTTCTTCATTCATTTGGGTGTGGAGATAATGCCGGCGGTTTACTACAGCTATTCCATTACCGGAGATTTCAACAGTTTCACCGCCACCGCCGGGACCAAGAGCTCCAGCGGGCTGGATGACGATCTCACCTCCGATGTCTGGACCATAGACCAGACCGGAACCCTCATCTGTCTCTCCGACGATTCTCAAAACTAAATGGCAGAAGGCCAAACGTCACTTTTCGCAAGAACCCAAGCAGAATGCCATAGAGAAAGCTTGCAAACGAAGGAAGTCCAAAATCTGAACAATCCCCCATCTCTTCTTAAGGTAAAGGATTAGCACTAACGATATCATATAAAAGAGGGATGGCACAGCTTTTGCAGTATTGTTATGAGCAATATGGTAAAGGTCGAACACATGGGGGACTTATGAAATCCAGAAAATTCCTGTGCCAAAGAGGATTCACCATGATCGAGCTGATGATTGTGGTGGTGATTATCTCCATCCTGGCAGCCATGGCAATCCCCCGCTTCATGCGCACCTCCACCAAAGCCAAACAGAGCGAGGCCAAACAGATCCTGAAACAAATCTACACCATGCAGAGAACTTACCGACAGGAGAATGACACCTACTATCCTGGCGGCGGAAACACCATGGTTGCCCAGCCGAATGAGGCTTTCGCCAAGTTGCATGTGGAGATCATGACTCCCGCATACTACAGTTACTCGGTAACCGGAGACGTTGGCGGTTTTATTGCTACCGCAGGCTCCAGAAGTGCTACCGGTCTGGATGCCGACCCGACTTTGGACATGTGGGTCATTGACCAGATCGGTAATCTGGTGTGCACCAGCGACGACTCTGTAGACTGATCGGCAAGATACCGGATAGGGCGTTTTGCAAGAAGAAAAGCAGAATACATAAAAGAAGGTGTTGAATGAAAAGACACCAGATTTTGAACAGGGTGTTATCTTATTTCGAAACAAAGGATTAAGATGGTGATAAGTTCTATTAGAAAGGATGGCACGACTTTTGCCTTGATGTAGCTCGGAACATGAAGAGTGTAAAGGAAATGAACAGAAGAAACTCAAAACAAT
>CAYOSZ010000004.1:0-2718 GCA_964406715.1 uncultured Ignavibacteria bacterium
TCAGCAGATGGAAAGGATTTCTGTTACTGCGCACACTCGTTGGGAGGGAAGTGTCTTTTACCGTGCCCCATAAAAACGCTGCTGCCCAAAAAGTCGAGCTTGGAGCTCAATTTATTCACAATTATTGCCCCGCCGAAATCGGTTGGAAACTTTTGATACACATAGTGGTCTCCCCAATCTCTTATGTAGCATTCCTTCTGAAGACCGTATTTCAACATGTCTAATAGGTACCCACCGCAGGGGGAATACTCCTCCACATAGTTCATCATTATGTTCCTGGCGTGTTCCTCACCTTTTATGGGGCGGTAGATGTCCAGGTACACATAGGTCTCTACTCCGGATAAACTGATCACCGAATCTGAAACTTCAGCTTCAAACACCGTTATAGTCGAGTGAATCTTGTCGGTTCCCTTTTTCGGTTTGGTTGTGGTAAAAAAGACAACCTCATCGTATCTGGTATCAAGCATTCCGCAAATGTAGGCATGAAAATAGACAAATACCTTATAATCACCTACCAACCAAGTATTGTTCTTAATCGTTGCATCATACTTCAACAGACCGTTCCAGGTATCGTACACCTTATTCACATAATTTCCATCCATTGGCACATCTTCAAACGTCGCGTAGATATCGAAAGCCAAAGGTTCCCTGTATGCTTCCTGCGGATTGGTTCCCTTTTTTGTGCAAGTCAATGATGCAACTGTCAGAATGAGAAAAAATAAAAGAAGGTTCCTCACCCGTGCCACTTCCTGGTCCCTCCAAAAGATTGCACCTTTATTAATAATACGCCTGAACGGAAAATTATTAATAGGTAAATCAGCAGGTTATAATCTTTGATTTCCGACTCTGAATTTATTGAGTTCGAACTAAAGAATTACGCCGGGGGCTGTATCCTTCTGGATACACATCACATGAGGAGATTAAAGCCAGAATATACTTAACTCAATCGCAAAGGCAGCCTTCAGGTTATACTTAACCCATCCTATATAACTTAATACCTATCCTTCGGTTAGCTAACCCCCGATCCGCCTTTCACGTCCTTGTCCGCAATCACCAAACTCAGGATTCTTCCGTCTTTGGCTGCCAGCAACATCCCCCTGGATTCAATTCCTTTGATCTTGGCTGGCTTTAGATTGGCCACCACCACGATCTTTTTGCCTATCATCTCTTCCGGGGAGTATTGTTCTGCAATCCCTGCCACGATCTGTCTTTGCTCTGAACCGATCTCTATTTTAAGCTTTAAAAGCTTATCCGTGCCCTTGACCTTCTCAGCCTCCTTCACCTCCGCCACCCGCAAATCGATTTTGGATAATTCTTCAAAGGAAATCTCCGGTGCGCTTTTCTGTCCAGCTTTAGCCACCGCGGTTTTTTCAGTTTTAGCTTTCCTTTCCAATCTGGGGAAGAGAGATTCCGGCTTGCTCACCTCTGTACCCGGCTTGAGCAAACCCCATTCTCTTGCCTCAGCCAAAGTCGGATTCAACTCATCACCAGATATTCCCAAAAGCTCCCTCATCCTTTCGCACTTCTGCGGAAGCACCGGATAGAAAAGCGTGCTTATGATTCTCAAGGTTTCACAACACACGTACAAGACCGTCGCCAACCTCTCTTTATTATTTTCTCTGTCCAGCACCCAGGGAGCCTGGTTCTCCACATACCTGTTGGAGCTTCTCACCAATTTCATGATCCGGTCTATGGCCTGATTCAGATTTAATTCTAGAACGCTTTGCCACACCACCTCCGCACATTCGGTTGCTTCCCTTTGGAGGGTCTCATCCGGCTCCTGGTAGACTGAGGGTTCGGGGATCTCACCCCGGCAGTAGTTTTTCACCATCTTCAGAGTTCTGCTGACCAGGTTTCCCAAATCGTTGGCCAGATCCGCATTGTATTTCTCCACGAATCTCTCTATCTGTATGTCCCCGTCCTGCCCAAAGGGAAACTGGGTTAAAAGCAGATAACGCGTCCCGTCGGAGCCGTACTTTTCTACCAGATATTCCGGGTCAACTATGTTTCCCAGGGTTTTGCCCATCTTCTGCCCATCCACGGTGAAAAACCCGGTAAGGAATATCTCATCCGGCGGAGTCTCCCCCGAAGCCAGAAGAATAGCGGGCCAGAAGATGGCGTGAAATTTTAGAATGTCTTTGCCTATCAGGTGAACCACTTTCCCCTCCCTCCACCATCTGTTGAACTGCTCCGCATCATCCCCATAACCCACGGCAGAGATATAGTTGGGCAGTGCATCCACCCAAACGTATGCGTTCTGGCTGGGATCAAAGGGAAGGGGTATACCCCAGCTTACCTTTTCCCGGGAAATAGAGAAATCATCCAGCCCCTGCTTCAAAAGCCCCAGAGTCTCTTTTTTTCTCTCTTCTGGAGAGATTTTAAGTTTGTTTTTCCTTATTAACTCCTCCACCTGTTTTAGATAAGAGGAGAGCCGAAAGAAGTAGTTCTTTTCGGTGACCTTTATCGGTTCCTGAAGATGGTCCGGACAAAGGCCATCTACCAGTTCCTTCTCGGTGATGAACTTCTCACACCCCACGCAATAAAGTCCTTTATATTCTCCCGGATAGATGACCTTCTCTCCTTTTGGTGTGGTCGCCTGATTAAGCACAGAAAGGAGTTTTTCAACTGCTTTCTGGTGACGGGCATCGGTGGTGCGGACGAAGTAATCATAAGAGATATTCAAACTCCGCCAGGCTTTCTTAAAATACCCGACGTGGA
>CAYOSZ010000004.1:2728-14236 GCA_964406715.1 uncultured Ignavibacteria bacterium
TGCTGTCTCCTCTACCTTGGAACCGTGTTCGTCCGTGCCGGTCAAAAAGAAGGTCTCCTCACCACCTGCCCGATGGAAACGTGCCAATACGTCTGCTGCGATGGTGCAGTATGCTTGGCCGATGTGGGGCTTGTCATTGACATAATAGATGGGAGTGGTAACCATAAATCTCTGGGTCAATTTCTCCTCCTTACATAAGAAGCTGAGTCTCAAGTACAACGAAGAATCACTTCACGGTGGGGTAATGGGAAAGGATTCATCCTCCAGGACTCATTCCAATCAAATCTGCCACAGTTTCCTTATTTCAAAATTTCAAATGAGCGAAATAAATCACATATGAAAGACTTAATGCTGGTGTGAGGCTCCGAGTTCATCAACCTGATAAAAGCTTAGGATTGATCCCCACACCCAACTTATTTCAGTTGCCTGTAAGCTTGGAGGTCTGCCTATTTGAGGCTTTATCGGAACTCGAACCTTCCCGGTTTGCCACTTTGGTAATACGCCCGACCTTCTTCCTCTGCTCTTTTCGCAGCTGGGTTAAGGTAATCTTTTCCTCCTCGCCGGTTTCGTGTTTCACCACCATATATTCCCTGAATATATTGATCTTCTCCACCACCCCCTCGCCCTTTTCTGTGGTGAACTTCTCACCAAGTTTGGGATACAGGGGAAGGCTCTTCTCGTAAAGCTCCTTCTCATATCGTAGGCAACAGAGAAGCCTGCCGCAGTTCCCGGATATCTTGGCCGGGTTTAAGGACAGGTTCTGCTCCCGGGCCAGGTGGGTGGAGATGGGCTCAAACTCCCGGATGAAGCTGGCACAGCAAAGAGGTAGACCACATACCCCGAATCCGCCGATTCTTCTCGCCTCATCCCTCACCCCTATCTGTCGCAACTCGATTCTGGTTTTATAGGTGGCGGCCAACTCCTTTACCAGCTCACGGAAATCCACCCTTTTTTCTGCCGTAAAATAGAAGGTGATTTTGTTATTGTCGAACTGAAGCTCGGCATCCACCAGTTTCATCTGGAGATTTCTCTCCGAGATCATTCTCTCGCATTCTTTCAAGCATTCCTTCTCCTTCTGCCGATTGGCCATCAGCTTGTCCATATCCTCCGGGGTGGCCAGCCGCAGTATCTTCTGGGGTTTTTTCTCCGGTTTGGTCAGCGCCGCTATGACCTTCTTGGTCACCCTCCCCATATCCTCTCCCCTTTCCGCCTGGACGATGACATAATCGTTGGGTCTGATGCTCAGACAGTCCGGATTGGTAAAATAGTCCTTGCGTGATCCTTTGAATTCCACCAGATATATCTCAGCCACATTTTGCTCCTTAGATCTTCTTCATTTATGGAAAACCTTTAGGTCTATCTCTTCCTTAACCATCAAGCCGCTAAAACTTCCCTTAAGGAGAGTTCCTTTATCTTAAGACATAATCTCAGAAGAGCCAGCTTCTGGCTGGCATTTCTGATCTGACAGTCGGTCCTCACCTGCTCAGCCACTTGGAAAGCCTCCTCAACTATATTTTGACGCTTCAACTTTTCCGATAGTTTGACCACCACCGAAGCCACATCGGAGTTGATCAATCGATCATGTCCATCCAGTACCATTTGAACGTCCCTTAAAACGGATATCAAGAATGTAAACATGTCAAGAATCGAATTTCTGTCCCACCTGTCCAGCACCTGGTCAACCATCTGAACGATCTGGCCAGTTTTTCCCTGGGTGGAAACCTGAATCAAATCAAGTGCATCCTGGCGGAGGCCCTCTTTTTCTCCGTGCGCAAAATCCAGAGCCCGGCCATAACTTCCGTTGGAGAAATTGGCACAATATGAAGCCCTTTCTTCATCCAGATGACAGACCCGGACAAGCTCATCTGCAATCAACTTCGCCGGTATCTTCCCGAATCTGATCTGTTGACACCGGGAGACCACCGTGGGCAGAAGTTTGTTTATGTCATTGCTGGTTAAAATCAGATTCGCATCCGCCGGTGGTTCCTCCAGGGCCTTCAAAAGCGAATTGGCGGACGAGACGTGCATGTTCTCCGCCTCCGCTATGATTACCACCTTCCTCTTTGCCTCAAAGGGCTTTAAGGATATCTCCTTTTGCATCACCCGGACCTGCTCCACCGGAATATTCACGTTCCTCTCAAATTTAACTATGGTATAAGGGTTCTCCATCTTGGATTTTCTGAATCTTTCCATCTCCTCTTGGCTTTTCTCCTCGGACTTGGCTGAAGGAACCGGGAAGATAATTTTAACGTCCGGATGGATCATCTTATCAATCCTCCGGCAGGAAGAACAAACATCGCAGGCTTCCCCCCGGTTCTTTTCACAATTGATCGCCTTGGCCAACTCCAGGGCCATAGCCCATTTGCCCGTCCCCTGATCTCCGTAGAAAAGATAAGCGGAGGCTAAAAGGTTTTTCCTTAAAGCCCCCCCCAGGATTCGTTTGGGGACTTTCTGGTCTAACACCCTGTTAAAAGACATTATCTGAGCCACTCCAAAGGGTCTTGAGGTTGTTTTCCTTTTCTTATTTCGAAATGCAGACAGGGGGAGGAGATCAACTTCCCCTCTCCCACCACTCCGATCTCCTGCAGCCTTTCCACTTCTTCTCCGGGTGAAACCAAAATCTCCGAGAGGTGAGCATAGAGCGTGTAATATTCGTCTCCGTGGTCCAAAATCAAAAGATTCCCGTATCCTCTCAATCGGGAAGTGTAGTTCACCTTGCCCCGGGCTACGGCCACGATTCTCGCACCAGGTTTCGCTTCTATCTCTATTCCCGATTTTTCGGTCTTGGTATGGAATCGGGGATGCTTCTGTTCTCCGAAGGTGGATATCACCCGGCCCTCAATTGGCCAGGGAAGCTTTCCCTTGGAAGTCTCAAACCGAATTTTACTCCTGGGATCCTGAGAGTTGACTAATGTCCTCTCCTTTGTAAGCTGATTCATGATCTGGGGAATCTGATTAGCACTCTCCTCCAGGTCCCCAACCGCTTGAGCATAAAGCTTCTTTTCCGATCTGATCTTTTTCAGCAGTTTTTCTCTCTTTTTAAGTTCCTTATGATAAGCCTCTTGTTCTTCGGATTTTCTGCTTGCCAACCGGGATAGCTCTGACTTGGTCTCATTTAGATTAAGCCTCTTCTCCTCCAAATGCAGGGTGAGCCTTTCCTTCTCTATTGAAAACTTATGGTCTTTTTCAATGATCTTTTGTGAAAACCTGATCCGATTCATCAAATCCACAGGGGACGAAGCCTCCAGTATCATGGCGCTGGGAACGAATCTGCCGTGTTTATATATCTCCCTCAATCTTTTGAGTGAAGATTCACGATGCTGGTTTAATTTCAACCTGGTTTCCTTTAGGTTTTTCGCTTCCACCTGCAACTCCCTTTCCGTGTTTTCCTCTCCGGCAGACATGCTTTCGATGAGTCGTTGGATCAATTCCAACTTCTCCTCCAGGTCCAGAAGTTCCTCAAAGGTGTTCCTCTCCTTTAGGCTGAGTTTCTCCATCGATTTTCTCTTTTCATCCAGTTCCTTTTTGATCCGGGCCGACTCATCCGTTTGACCTGCCGTGCCGGTGTCCAGCGAGTCTGGTGAAGCCCAGGGGATGAATATACAAAACCAGAGGAAAAAAACCAACAAAAATAGCTTGGTCCATCTCTGTTCACCAAAGGGTGTGTGAGAACAGGTCTTCCTCATGTTTCAAAAAGAACGGCTAAAGGTTTGCCGGGGATGTTTCTCCAATGACTGGATTTTGAGGTGCTTTCTAATTGAGAGGAAACTTCCCCCGGCTCCCAGTATCATTCCCCCGACAATCAAACCCAAAATCATGTGGAGGGATAAAAACGTTATGGATAACAAACATCTTGTGAAAACCACATATCCCCCCCAGAGGAACAACACCCCCAACCACGCCCCGGCTGCTCCCAAAAGGAGACCTTGGATCAACAGGGGAAACAAAATATCCAGATCGCTTGCCCCCATCAGGCTCATGATTTGCATGGATTCTGTCCTAAAAAGGACCACCACCTTCATGAAATACGATACTATGAGGATCACCGCTGATAAGATCAAGATGCCGAAGATGACGTCCACCATGGAAAATATGAAGACGGCTCGATCCAATTTTCTCAACCAGGTTCCGCCGAACTCGACGTCCTCCACCCCTTCCATGTTCTTAAATCTCGACGCAATCTCAGTTACCTGCTCGAATCCCCTATGCTTTTTCTTCAGGCTGAGCAAGAAGGAGGCGGGAAGCGGATTGGTATCCAATCCTTGCAGAACATCCTTTCCCAGGTAGCTCTCCAACTGAACCAACGCCTTCTGTTTGGATCTAAACTCGATCTTTTCAACCTCACAAGATCTCTTTATGCTCTGCAGAAGCAGGTGAAGTTGTAATGAGGTGACGTCGTCATTCAGATAAACCTCGATCTGGACTTCGCCTTTGAGTCTTTGTTTCACCTCATCCAGATTGGAGGTGATTAAAAGAAAGCTTCCCAATATCAAAAAAGAGGAGGCGATACAGACGACCAGAGCCAGGTTAAAGCCCCATCTGTCTTTGAGCTCACGGAAAGCCTGCTTGATTAAATAAGAAATTCTCATAGACATTCAAAATATTTTCGAGTGACTATATCCATTCTCAAGTGTTAGTATACTCACCACCGCCGCGATGGATGAAGTTTGTTCTGATGGGCTTCGGGTTCCACTCGATTAGATTATTCAAAGAATCACCCTATACCCTGCTTCGATTACTCTGGTTATGCCAGAGAAATATTCTTCTTAAACGTCCGGGAACGAAAAATCAGACACCGGATCAAATGATTTTGCCCTCCTTCATCCTGATTATCCTGGTTGAATCGCCGTCACATAATCGAAAGTCGTGGGTGGTCATCAGAACTGCCGTGCCCAGAAGATTGATCTGTTTAAGTAATTTCATAATTTCATCTGAACTTTCCTCATCCAGGTTCAAGGTCGGTTCATCAGCCAGCAAAATCAAAGGGTCTTTAATGATGGCACGGGCAATGACCACCTTCTGCTTTTCTGCTGAAGAAAGACTAACAGGTGAAAACCTGCCTTTTCCGGGAAGCCCGACCATCTCCAGAGTTTCCCCCACTCTATTTTTTATTCTTCTCTCCTTTCTACCCAGAATTCTCAATGCCAGGGCTACGTTGTCATAAACGTTCATATCATTAATCAACCGGAAGTCTTGAAATATTCTTCCCATCTTCCTTCTCAGATGAGGGATTTGCTTTTTCTTCATCTTTCGGCTGTCCCATCCGTCAAAGATGACTTTCCCCTCGGTTGGCTTTTCCTCCGAAGCTATCAATCTTAAAAGGGTGGTCTTACCTGCTTTATTGGGACCGACTAAAAACAAAAACTCTCCTTTTCCCATCTGGAAACTGACCTTATCCAGAGCCAGAAGGCTCTTTCCGAAAACCTTGCTGACCTGGTTCAACTCCAGCAGAACGTCGCCCGCCTCGGGCAAATCCGAAACGGGATAATGTGAGAGGAGAGGAACCGAAGAGCAGGATGGAGCCTTATCTTCGACCTCAGGTCTGTTCTCCAATGATGTTTTAGATGAGGAAGCCATGTTTGTTTTTTACCTTTTGCTTTTTACTTCTAAGATTTTAGCTGATCGGGGTGTACCAAATTCTCATTTAGTCCACTCTCCTTGAGCAAAACCCTCAGCTTTTTTATCGGATGAAGGCTCCGAAAGGATAACCCCAGGATGAGCACTCATCCAAGCTTTCTTGTCACAAGCGAGTTGCGGTTTTACCATAGGTGGAACCTTAGATTCTTTCGTTGTGCCGTTTGATATAGGTCGGTTCGATACGATGCCAGCGTTTACTTTACGGCAAACTCAATCACCGGATTCCCCCACAGGCCCAAACCACCGCTTAAAGGTTGCTCAAATTTAATGTTATCCTCTTTCTCCGACAACTCAACATCGCCCCGGACAAAGGGTGTCTTTGGGGGATGCGTTCGCGATGGCATCTGCTGAGTCCAATTTATAAAAACGCGTAATTCTCGGAACACCTTAAGTTGATTTTGGATGCCGGAAGCAAAAATTCTGTGAAGAAGGAAGAAATAGAGTCGATAAGAAAATATATCGACATGTGAAAATGTATGGTGGTCCCCATCGGAGAGGTGTATGCTTTTTAAACAGACGAACTTCCTTAAGATATTGCTTCTCACTTTTCTGGTTTTGATCTTTTTCGCAGGTGATGCTTCCTCTGAGGAAAAAAGGATCGTCATCGTGAAAAGCAGCGAATCACTTTTCTTTCAGGCGGCAGCTGAAGGAGTGAAAAAGGAGATCAGAAAGGGAGACATCCAACCGGTGTTCATTGAATATGATCTTTCTCCCGGCTCCTGGGATGAAAAACAAATCGACATGATACGAGAGTTAGACCCGGATTTAATCGTCACCATTGGTTCGAAATCGACCGATTTCCTTTCGAAAAACATCACTGATATCCCCATAGTCTTTTCAGCGGTACTGAACCCTATCTCCAGCAGATTTGTGCAAAGCATGAGGTCATCTGGAAGCAACCTGACCGGAGCGTCTCTGGACATCCCCATTAAAACACAGTTGGAGAAATTCAAACTTATCGTTCCCGGCCTACGGAAGGTTGGCGTTATCTACACCCCTGATTCCGAGCCAGTTGTTGCACAAGCTAAAAGGGAGTGCCAGGAGATGGGCATAGAGTTGGTTTCGGTTGCCATTTCCTCGGAAAAAGAAATACCAGAAGTCATAGAGAACCTGGGGCAGAAGGTTGATGGTTTGTGGGCGGTTGCAGATACTATCATTTTCACTCCCCAGTCCACCCAATACCTGCTTCTCTACACCCTGCGAAATGGCATTCCCTGCATGGGACCATTTACCTCCTTCGTCAAAGCAGGGGCGCTTTTCACTCTGACCTGGAATGATAAGGATGTGGGGCGACAATCGGGTGAACTGGCTTTGAGGATTCTTGCCGGGGAAGACCCCCAACAGATCCCCATAACCACTCCCAGAATGATCTATTTGATATTGAACTTGAGAACGGCTGAGCAGATCAACTTAGATATTCCCCCTCACATAGTCAGCGTAGCCAAGGAGGTCTACCAATGAACATAAGGCTTCCCCAACTCCATCTGGGACTCAAGACTAAATTCGTTCTGACCATCTCGTTTTTGATATTGGCAACCTCCGTTATCCTCAGCGGGTTTTTGATCAAGAGACAAAGTCTGCTGATCCAGAGGGAGTTGGAAAAGAGGGGAGAATCCATGGTGAGGAATCTGGCACACAACAGCGAATACGGTGTGCTGGTGGAGAATAAATCGCTCCTTTTGAACCTGATGGAAGGCCTTTACCAGGAAGAGGAAGTGGTTTACATCATCATTCAGGATAAAAAGGGCAATATTCTGGCAGATTGGCACCGAAGCGAGGAGTTTCGTAAGGTGCACCTCAGAACGTGGTCAGAGAACTCGCACATCCTTTCGGCAGTGCTTTCCAAGGAGTACTTTGTTTCAAACGGCAGGGAGTTTTTTAACTTAAGCTGTCCGGTCAAAACCACCCGGGTAGAAAGGTCAAAAGAAGAAGTGGGGCTTCTTTTGGAAGGCAAACCAGATCTGATCACCAGAAAAAAGGAAATCGGGATGGCCCAGATAGGCATGTCCCTGCAGAACATGCGTCTGGAAATTGCGGAGATGCAGCGAATTGTGGTTATGTTAACGGCCCTGGTGGTGGTAATGGGCATCCTGCTCACCGTCTTTCTGGTCGACATCTTCATAAGACCGGTAAAGAGGCTGATGCACGCCACCGAAAAGGTGGCCAGCGGAGATCTCTCTCACAAGGTTGAGGTAACCACCAAAGATGAAATCGGGACATTGGCATCTTCGTTCAATCGGATGACCTTCTCCCTGAAAGAAACCAGGCAGAAGATCGAGGAGTACAATCGAACCCTGGAAAATAAGGTTAAGGAAAGAACAGCCGAACTGGAGAATGCGTTGAAAAGCCTCAAGGAGACCCAGGCTCAGTTGATTCAGGTGGAGAAAATGGCAGCAGTAGGTCAACTGGCAGCCGGAGTAGCTCACGAGCTGAACAACCCTCTGGGAGGGATCCTGGGATATTCCCAGTTTGCCTTAGAGAAGATCCATCAGAAAGAAACCTCCCGGTTTACCCAGGAAGATAATGCCGTCTTTCTGCAATATCTAAAGGACATAGAACAACAGACCAAAAGATGCCGGTCCATCATTCAGAGCCTTCTGAAATTCAGCCGGGCTTCGCGAAAAGAGGAGTTCGAGCTGACTGACATCGCCACCATCATAAAGGAGACTTTGGTCTTCACCAAACACCAAATGCAGAAAAACAAGGTGAGCCTGGTAGAAAAGTTAGCAGATTCTCTGCCGCTGATCAGCGGTCACCCGGGCCAGCTACAACAGGTTTTCACTAATTTAATCCTGAATGCAGTTCAGGCCATGCCCCAGGGAGGCATGTTGACCGTTACCAGCAAATCAGGTGATGATTCTAAGACGGTTGAGGTTTCCTTCATTGACACCGGAGGAGGCATCGAAGAGCTAAACTTGGACAAGGTATTTGAACCCTTCTTCACCACCAAGAAAGTGGGAGAGGGGACCGGATTGGGTCTTTCGGTAAGCTACGGTCTGATCAAGAATCATGGCGGGGAGATTAAGGTGGAGAGCAAAAAGGATAAGGGTACCATATTCACCGTGATCCTGCCGGTTCCGGACAAGAAAGTTGTCGCAGGCTCCAGTGAAGAAAAAGAGCTGGCGATCAACCGATAAGTGAGGGAGTGGAATATATAGTAGTAGACGTTCTCTCTTTGTTGGAAAGTCATTTCAGGGAAGTGTATGAGAATCTTAGTGGTGGATGATGATCCTATAATCCGCAAACTCCTTTTGGAGGTTCTAACCAGTGACGGTCATCAGGTAACCGTCGCGGAGAATGGGCGGGAGGCTTTAAAGGAGGCTCAGAGACAACCGTTTAAGTTGGTCTTCATGGATGTGCATATGCCGATAATGAATGGGTTGGAAACCCTGATGGCTATTCGCAACCTCTATCCCGAGACTGTGGTGGCGATGATGGATAGTTATCCGGATCAATTGGTACGTCAGGCAGAAAGTAAGGGCGCTTTGACCTGCATACACAAGCCCTTTGACTTAAACGAGATAAGAAAGGTGATAGAGGAAGTCGGAAGTTCACTTCCTCAGGAGAAATCGATTAAATGCTGACTCAAACCCAACCGGTCAAAATCTTGGTGGTGGACGACGAGGAGATTATGCTCAAGCTGGCTTGCGATGCCTTGCGCAGCCAGGGACATCTGGTGACCGGCACCTCCGGAGCTTTAGAGGCTCTGGATAAGCTGAAGCAGGAGAAATTCGATTTCATCCTAACCGACATAAAGATGCCGGAGATGGACGGGATGGAGTTGATCCAATCCGCCCATCAGATAGATCCTTCCATGGGAGCCATATTCATGACCGGATATGCCAGCCTGGACACGGCCAAAAGGGCAATCCAGGAGGGAGCTTACGATTACATCCTCAAGCCTTTCGATCTTCAGGAGATAAGAAGTGCCGTAAGTCGCGCTATCCAGAAAAGAAACCGGAGTATGGAAGACGGAAGAAATAAAGGGCTCTCTCAGCTGTTTGATCTTAATCAGATCCTTTATACCGCCGGCGATAGCAAAAGCCTGCTTAAGCTCTCCCTGGAATTCGCTCTGATGCAGGGCCGAATGAAAAGCGGAATCATCCTTTTCTGGAACGCACGAACCAAAGAGCTTCAGATCATTCAGATTAAAGATCTGAAACAAAGTCTCTTTGGGGAAACCACCGTAAAAATCGACGAGGAGCTTTTGGCAGAATGGTCCCAGGTGAAAGAAATCCAGCAGATCAAAAATCTAAACGATCACCCTCTATCCTTCCAGCTCAAGAAATATCTATCGGATTCCTCTGCCGTGGAGGAGTTTTTGGAGGCAGAAGATGAGGCCATCTTGATTCCTCTGAGGAAAGCCAAATCCAACAGTGGAATAATCATCTTAAAGAAGACTGACAGACAACAGAGATTCTCGAATGAGGACTTAAAGCTTTTGGTCATCTTGGGCATTCAAACTACCATCTCATTGGAAAACCTGAACTTGCTTATAGAAACTGAGAAATCATATAAGGAGTTGAAGAACTTGCAGGAACAGATAATCGGCTTGGAGAAAATGGCCACCCAGGGAAGAATCTCTGCGGAAATCGGACACGATCTCAATAATTACCTGACTGTGATCATGGGCAACTTTCAGATTCTGAGCAAAAAGATAAATGAAGGTGAGCTGCAATCGTTGAATAAGAACCTTAACCTCATCTCTTCAAATCTGGAGAAGATAAAAAGATTCGCAGAAGGCCTTGTGGATTTCTCCACTTTGAAGGCAAAAATGGTGGAATGTGACGTCAATGACTTGATCGAGAAAATCTTGGTCTTTATGAAACCTCAAAACATTTTCAAGAATATATCCCTATCCACCGAACTGAAACCAAATTTACCTCACCTGTTGCTGGATCCCGGACAGATACAGCAGGTGTTTTACAATCTGGTGATCAATGCCGCTGACTCCATGGGAAAGAGAAAGGGCGAGGGGGGCAACATCACCATCGGAACCGATTACCAGTCAGAAAAGAAGCTGGTGGAGATCTGGGTCAAAGACACCGGAAAGGGGATGTCAGAGGAAGAATTACAGAAGGTATTCAAGGTTAACTTTACCACCAAAGAATCCGGTCATGGCATGGGATTATCCATATCCAAGAAGATAATAGATACCCATGGCGGAACCATAGGGGTTGAAAGCAAATTGGACGTGGGAACCACTTTTAGAATAAAACTACCTCTACATTAACCGAAGAGGGAAGCTAATAAATCCATATAGGTGCTCGATATGTCGACCCCAAGAACCAGAAAATATACAGAAGTTCATAGGAACTGTCAGAACATGTCAGCTAAAGTTTTAAACCTATATGTCGATTAAATATATGAGCTTAAGTTGCCATACGGAAATTTAAATTATATGGGGGGGTCTGAAGTTCGCTATGGCGAATTTCAATCCTATAAACATGCAAACCACACAGGTCTTTTAAAAAAGGAGGGCTGTAAATTGACTACCAGAAATGATCCTAAAAAGGGACTTTCATTCGGCGGAAAAGCGATCTTGGCGGCAAGCCTGCTTGCGCTGATGCTGTGTCAGACCGCCTGGGCAGGAACGGCGGGAAAGATCGCCGGCGTGGTTAAAGATACAGAAAGTGGAGTACCTTTGCCTGGTGCCACGGTGATTATCAAAGGCACCAGTATCGGAACCTCAACGGATGAGGATGGGGAATACTTCATTCTCAACGTGCCGGTAGGGACCTACACGGTGGAGGCTTCTCTGATAGGTTATCAGTCCGTCATCCAGACTCAGGTAACCGTGCTTCTGGATCTGACCACACCTCTTGATTTTAAGTTAATCTCTTCTCCAATCGAGCTGAAAAAAGGTGTCAC
>CAYOSZ010000004.1:14246-16534 GCA_964406715.1 uncultured Ignavibacteria bacterium
ATTCAAAAGGATTTAACCTCTTCTACCGACATGGTGATCAGGGAACAGTTAGACTATCTTCCCAATACCGTGGGAATCCAGCCGGTGATCTCCAATATGGCCGGAACGGTGGTGGATAAAAACGGTTACCTCCATGTCCGGGGTGGACGTGAAGCCACGGTAAGCTATTTTCTGGACGACATCTACGTTCAGGACCCGCTGGTGGGTGAAGCAGGGACAAGAATACCTCCCGAGGCTTTGGAGGAGCTAAACCTCACCACCGGAGGTTTCACCGCCGAGTATGGTGAAGCGCTGTCAGGAGTGGTAAATGCTATCACCCGGGAAGGAGGACCCGTCTTCGCCGGGAAAATTAAAGCTTATGACGGATCCATTCACTCCTACGATGTGAACACCGGAGAATACGGAAAACTTGACAGGAACAATAACCACTCGCTGGTTATTAATTTGGGTGGCCCCTTGACCTTCAACCAGAGCGACAAAGCCACCTTCTTCCTCTCCGGGGAAAGGGTTTGGAATGATGGCTTTCTCCCGCATAATAAAGGAGAGTTCACCACCGTAACCGGGAAGACAAGCCTGCGCCCCTCAAACAATCTTAAGCTGGTTTTAAGTGGCAACTACTATGTGAGGGATGTGTTGAGATATGTCCATCGGGATGTCAACAACATCTCCTATGATTTCAACCTGGATGGATTGGGTAAGGTTCGAAACAAGTCTTATAGTTTCGGTGCCAAGACGTCCTATGCCACCTCCAAGAGCACATTCTTCTTGATAAAGCTCAGCCATTTTTATACCGACATAAAGCTGGCTCCAGAACATCTTTTTGACCTTTACTGGGACCAGTGGCCCGGCTATCTGGAGGATTCATCCGGGGTCTATACAGGCACCATCGACGACGATAATTACAATCCGGCGGAGGAATACTTCTACACCGGCTTCACTGCCGCACCGGATTACTATCCCCGCTACCACTACCGTAGAGCCCAACACACCGGTCTGGGCTTCGACATGGTCAGCCAGGTAGACAAACACAATCAGATCAAACTTGGTGGAGAATACCGGACCAACCAATTGAAATGGGATGATAAACAGTTCTTCAACGCTCGACCCTATGGAGAGAAATATGAGGTGGATCCAAACTACGCTGCCTTCTACCTTCAGGATAAAATCGAATTGAAGGAAATCATCGTAAAAGCGGGACTTCGCCTGGATTATCTGGATGCAGACATCGATTACTGGAATGATCCGGTGATCAAGGAAAGCAAAGTACATACCAAGGCGAAAACTCAACTCAGCCCCCGCCTGGGCATCTCGCATCCGGTCTCAGACCACACGGTGATCCATTTCAGCTATGGTTACTATTTCCAGGTTCCACCGTTTCAATATATGTTCACCAACCTTCAGGCGGACCTGACCACCGGCTACCCCTTGGTGGGTAACGCGGATATGGAGGCCGAAAAGAGCGTCTCTTATGAGCTGGGGGTAAATCACGCTCTCACCGACGACATCACCCTGAAGGCAACCACCTACTATAAGGATCTCACCAACCTGGCTTCCACCCGCGAGGTGGTCTACTCCGGAGGTTCCTATACCCAGTTTGTCAATGCCGATTATGGAACGGTTAAGGGAGTGGATGTGATTTTAACCAAGAGGCCCGGGCACAAAAACCTCTCCGGCACCATCAACTACTCCTACATGATAGCTAAGGGAAACGCCTCCACCGCCTATGAGGGATATTACGATTATTTCACTGTAGGGACCAGCGCGCCGGTCTGGCCGGTCAGGGAATATCCTTTAGACTTCGATCAACGGCATACTTTAACCGTGGATTTGGATTACCGGGTTTCTCGGGAGTGGCAGGGAAAATTTGCCGGATTGAACCTGCCCGGAGCATGGGGCCTGAACGTGTTGGCCAAGTATGGAAGCGGAATGCCCTACACCAAGACCGACGATCAGGGAAACCGCCTGGGGGCTTTGAATGAGGGAAGAATGCCGGCCACCTACCGGGTAGACTTAAGATTCAACAAGGACTTTTATCTGTTTAAGGCAAAACAAACCCACCTCTCTTTCTTCACCGAGGTGGTTAATCTTTTCGATCGAAGAAACGCACTGCAGGTTTACTCCAACACCGGAAAGCCGGATGACGACGGATATCACTACGAGCTGACCGTCGATCCGGATGGAGAAGGACCTTTAACTGCCGAGGACGTAAATCGGTATTATCGTCTCTTGGCCAAAGACCCGCAAAACTATGATACTAGTTGATTGATCGCAAGGTCCGTCGGAGTCCG
>CAYOSZ010000004.1:16544-17623 GCA_964406715.1 uncultured Ignavibacteria bacterium
GCAAAACTATGATACTCCCCGAACCATACGCTGGGGGATCGAGTTTGTATTTTAACAAATCAAGGAGGTAATTAAATGAATAAGAAAAAAACCATCCTGCTGATTTTAGTTCTGTTTTCTATACTCTGGGTGGAGGGAAACTCAAAAGTACAGGAAAGCTCAGAGCCTCCCACCCCCATGCAGAATCAAATCATCCAGAATAAGGGGAATATCGCCACAACCGTTCAAAATTGGGGATGGATCGGGGGGCAGAGTCATCTGGGAAAACCCTCGGGAGAATGGCCCAAAGGATCCGAGCATAACTATTTGGCGGAGATCAAATACTGGATGGGAGCGGTGAAACCCAGTGGTGATACGATGGTAGCTAATACCGATGAAGATCTGATGCCCTTATCTTCAATCATAAACGGTGAGGAGAGTTACAGAATACACCTATCCACCGATATCAGCTCCTATAACTATGATCCCGCCGACACCATGGGGCTGGGAATAAACAAGCCCGCCTATGGTTGGAGGGTGTGGAATAGTGAATCAGAAGAATGGGTTTATAACAAGGTGTGGACCCTTTCCTCCGGCATGGTGGATGCAGGTCCCATCTCCCTTCAGGAGAGCCATTATCGTTTCTGTGACGCCAACAACGGAGTCCCGGCTCTGGGTCTGGAGTTGACTCAAACCATCTACCAGTGGAACTACAGTTATAATCAGGATTACCTGTTCGTGGTCCTGGAGATCAAAAACGTTTCGGAGAACGATTATCCCGACTTCGCCTTCGGACTTTATTGCGACTTCGACGTCGGCGGGATAATTCCGGGGACCTGGGAAAACGGAAGGCTGGGTGACTTGGTCGCCTTTGACTCCTCCATGAACTTGGCCTGGACCTATGATGAGGACAACTATGACCCGGGCTGGGGTCCTTTGGTCAAATGTGGTATTATGGGAACCAAATACATTGAGACTCCGGACGACATCGGCATGACCGCCTTTCGAACCGGCAGATGGGAGAATCTACCGGCTGACGATGAAGGAAAATACGAGTTTATCAACAGTCAGCAATTTGACCAAAGCCTCCCCCCTACCGA
>CAYOSZ010000005.1:0-15091 GCA_964406715.1 uncultured Ignavibacteria bacterium
TGTCCTTACCCCATAACAATAGAAGTCCGGGGAAGACATACCATTGAGTTTTACGTTCCTAAAAGGTTTCAGGTTTCCGACTTTTAGTGACCTGTATCATGATCCGATATTGACTTTAGCTGAGAATTTTAATATACTCAAATTACTCGTTTCCGAAGATGAAGGCTGGCAGGAAAAAACAGATGAACAGAGAATTGAGGCTGAGGTATGTTGACCATCAGGCAGGCGAAACTCAAAGATTTGGATGCCATCACTGATATTTACAATGAAGCCATTCTTAAGACTTCAGCGTCGTTCGATACACAGCCAAAGACTTCAGAAGAGCAAAGGATTTGGTTTGCTGACCACGGCTCCAAGTATCCGATTATAGTTGCTGAGGAGGGAGGAATTGTGGTGGGATGGGCATCTTTGAGCAAGTGGTCTGATCGATGTGCGTATTCTGATACTGCTGAAATATCGCTTTATGTCAGTGAAAAACATCAAGGAAAGGGAGTAGGTAGAAGACTCTTAAGTACAATCATGCTCCAAGGGCAAAAGGCAGGGCTTCACACGATAATTTCCAGGATCGCCGATGGCAGCGAAGCAAGCATTCATCTTCACCGATCGGTGGGATTTGAGCATGTTGGAATTTTGAGGGAAGTGGGCCGGAAATTCGGTAAGCTTCTGGACGTGCACCTGATGCAGAAGATATACGATGCTGCAGGAATCTTACCTGATACGATACAGAGCGAAAGGAAAACCCGATAACTGAGGGATTGCGTGTTGTAGCATATTTTCCTGAAAGGAGAAAGATGAAGAGAAAAACTAGGGGTATGGTAATGAAAACTGCGCTGCTGTCTCTATTTTTGGCTTCGCTGTTGTGGATGATCCCGGGATGTCAAAAGAAGGAAGAGGTCAAAGAAGAAAAAATTCCTGTGGTTGCGGTTGGCTCACAGTGGTACGGTCACATACCGGTGTGGGTGGGAATGGAAAAAGGTATCTTCAAGAGGCATGGCTTCGAGGTAAGCTGGAGATTCATCGGAAAAAGCATGGATCGGCTGAATGCCATATCATCGGGGGACGCTCAATTCGCCAGCCTGGGGGAGGTGGCCATGCTCAGCGCCATGGCTCAGGGAAACAACCGTTTTTACTGGGTAGGCAACCAGGATATCGCCCCGGGATTCGAGGGACTGGTAGCACAACCCGGGATCACAACCTTTGAACAGCTAAAAGGGAAGAAGGTGGGGCTGCCATTCGGTTCATCCGTGGATTTAACCGCTCGCATGCTTCTGAAAGATCATGGTATCGATCCAGAAAAGGACGTTCAATTGGTAAATCTCGAAGTGGGCGACGTCCCCGCAGTCTTCCGAGCCGGAAACATGGATGCCGCCATCATCTGGGAACCGGGATTTTCCCAGTTGAAGGAAGTGGAAGGGACCACGGTTTTGGGAATGGATACCGATACGCCGGTATATAAAAAGTTCGGATGCATGACCGGACCGGACGTGCTGATCCTGGGTAAAAGTTGGTCCGACGACAACCCGGATCGTGCCAGAAGATTCCTGTCCGCCTACTTCGAGTCACTTGAATGGGTCAAGAATAATCCCGATTCGGCAGCAGAGATAGTTCATGAGAAGTACGTCGTTCAGGAGCTCGATTTGATTAAAAAGAACCTCTCCCGCTTTGTTTGGCAGACGCTGGCGGACCAAAAAAAGGTGATGAGCGACGAGGGCATCTTCGGTCAAGCAGAGTACGTGCTGAAGATTTTGCATGAGGAGATGAAAGCCATCCCGCTCAAACCGGACTTTCGCAAGTGGGTTCCCATGCATATTTTCCCTTTCGCTGACACGTTGGAAAATCAAGTTTCCGGAAGTTAGATCGTTATGGACGAAGAACCCCTGGGACTGTGGAGCATAGCCGTAATAGGCGCTGCTTCCGTCATTGTTTTCATTACCGCCTGGGAAATGGCAGTAAGGACTGGGATGATCGACGCCTTCTTCCTTCCCGCGCCATCGGTCATCGTCCAACGGGCCTATGCCATGGCAGCCACCGGTGAGAAGATCCTGCTGCATGACGTCTGGAAGAGCGCCACCCGGGTTCTGATAGGCTTTCTGCTCAGTGCTTTGGTGGGTGTACCTCTGGGCCTTATGATGGGGATGAGCAAATACGTACGTGCAGCGTTGAACCCCATCGTCTCCATCATCAGACCTTTGCCGGCCTTGAGTTGGATTCCCCTGTCCATGCTCTGGCTGGGCATAGGTGAGAAGCAGAAATTCGCCATCGTCTTCATGGGCTGTTTTGCCTCCGTGCTGGTATACACCGTGGCAGCCACCCTGCGGGTGGACGTCATCCTGCAGCGCGCCGCGCGCAACCTGGGAGCTTCACGCCTGCAGGTGATTCGTCACGTCACCCTGCCGGGCGCTCTTCCCAATATCTTAAGCGGGCTCAAGGTGGTTTTGGCTATCGCCTGGACCTGCGTGATCAGCGCCGAGATGGTGGGAGCCAACAGCGGGCTGGGATTCCGAATATGGACCGGCAAGGAATGGTCTGACACCGGTCAGGTGCTGGTGGGCATGATCTCCATTAGCCTGACGGTCCTGATCCTGGATATCCTGTTCCGCGGGGTTGAGTGGCTGCTTCTTCCCTGGCAGAGAGAGGGGACCGATAGATGAACCAGGCGTTGATTCAAGCTTTTGAGGTCACCAAGACATTCGGTAAAGGCAAGAGAGCCGTCACCGCAGTCGAAGATTTCAACCTGTTGGTAAAAGCCAGGGAGGTGGTCACCTTAGTCGGACCTTCGGGCTGCGGCAAATCGACCGTGCTCAATATGGTTGCCGGTTTTATGTCTTCTTCCTCCGGTCAAATCCTGCTGAAGGGAAGACCGGTCACCTCCGTGGAACCGCAATGCGGTATGGTGTTTCAGAGTTATGCCCTCTTTCCCTGGATGACCGTGCAGGGGAACGTGGAGTTTGGTCCCCGGGTCAACCGGCTGCCCAAAGCAAAGCGGTTGGAGCTGGCAAGACGATACATTGAGATGGTCAGTCTGGATGGATTTGAGCATGCCTATCCCAACCAGCTCTCCGGAGGAATGCGCCAGCGTGTGGCTTTATGCAGGGCATTGGCAAATGAGCCGGAGGTACTGCTGTGTGACGAGCCTTTTGCGGCGCTGGATGCCATGACCCGCCAGGTGATGCAGGAGGAACTGCTGCGGATCGTGGATCAGTCCGGGCAGACCGTTCTTTTCATCACCCATTCCATAGACGAGGCACTTATCTTGAGCGACCGCATAGTGGTTATGTCAGCCCGGCCCGGCAGGGTGAAAGACGTTATAGATAACCACCTGCCCCGACCCAGACACGTGGACGTGCAACTGGGTGATGAGTTTCTTCGTATGAAACGACGGATCTGGAAGTTGGTGGAGGAAGAGGTGGTGACCTCGATGAAGTACAACAGTTGAATCGCATGAACATTAAATCCATAGCTTCTGATATCTAACTTAACAATATCGTAAGCTCGAGACTTCGAAACGTCGATTTCTAATACCAAAAACCAATCAAAGGATGGAGAATCAGATGCAGAGATCGAAGGTGCTAAAGTTAGCCTATCTGGTTTTGGCAATATGTTTCACCATTGCCTCCTGCGGCTCCCGGGTAGATGTAAAGCCGCCGGTTGCCAAAATCGAGCCGAAGGCCGATACCCTGTTTGGACAGGAGATGATGGATAACTACTTCTGGCTGCGCGAACGGGATAATCCCGAGGTTATTGCCTACCTGGAAGCAGAAAACTCATATACCGATGCGGTGATGAAACACACGGAGAAGCTTCAGGATAAGCTGTATAAAGAGATGGTGTCCCGTATCAAGGAGACCGACCTCTCCGTTCCGGTGAAATGGGGGGATTATTACTATTACTCCCGAACCGAGGAGGGCAAACAGTACAAGATCTACTGCCGCAAGCAAAAAAGCCTGGAGGCGGAAGAGGAGGTTATGCTGGACGTCAACCAGCTTGCCGAAGGCCATGACTATTACGATCTGGGCGCGTACCAGGTCAGCCCGGATCACAGGTTGCTGGCGTATGTTTTCGATACCACCGGCAACGAGCGATTTATCCTGCGAGTGAAGGACCAAAAGACCGGCGAGCTTTACCCGGATGTCATCGACAGCGTGTCGACCTCGTTTGAATGGGCCAACGATAATCAGACCATCTTCTACACCATCACCGACGAAGCCTGGCGACCTTATAAAGTTTACCGACACACCCTGGGCCATGACGTAGAAAACGATGAGTTGGTATACCACGAAAAGGATGACGCCTACTTTTTGGATATCAACAAGTCCAAAAGCCAGAAGTTCCTGCTCATCAATCTGGAGAGCATGACCACCTCGGAGATTTGTTATCTTGACGCTGACGATCCCACCGGCAAATTCAGAGTGATTCATCCCCGGCAACATGATATGGAATATTCGGTGTATCATCATGCCGACCAATTCTACATCGTCACCAACGACCATGCCAAGAACTTCAAGCTGATGAGGGCTCCGGTATCCAATCCCTCCAGAAGCAACTGGATGGAGGTCGTCCCTCACAGAGACTCGGTCAAGCTGGATCGCATCGAGGTCTTCAGGGACTTTTTGGTTTTTTATGAGCGGGAGAACGGCCTCAATCAGATCAGAATCGGTGGATTCGACACCGACCAGACGTACACCATCGAATTTCCGGAACCGGTTTATGATTGCTGGGGTGATTGGAATCCGGATTACAACAGCCAGCTTTTACGTTTCAACTATATGTCTTTGGTCACCCCCAAATCCGTGTATGACTACAACATGAAAACAAAAGAGCGGGAGTTGAAGAAACAGGAGGAGGTTTTGGGCGGATACGATTCTGATGAATACCAGTCGGAGAGAACCTTCGCTTTAGCCGATGACGGAGCCAGAATTCCCGTCTCCATGGTATACCGAAAGGGAATGGTCAAGGATGGCAAAAATCCGCTTTATCTTTACGCATACGGCGCCTATGGCTCCAGCATGGATCCCTGGTTTTCCTCCAATCGTTTAAGCCTTCTGGATCGGGGGTTCATCTTTGCCATAGCCCACGTTCGAGGCGGAGGCGAGATGGGACGCTATTGGTATGACGACGGCAAGCTGCTTAACAAGAAGAACACCTTCACCGACTTCATCGCTACAGCAGAACATCTGATCGCGGAGAAGTATACCTCTTCTGAGAAACTGGTCATAGATGGTGCCAGCGCGGGCGGGCTTTTGATTGGTGCGGTGGTGAATATGCGGCCGGATCTGTTCGGTGTGGTGATTGCCGACGTGCCGTTTGTGGATTTGATCAACACCATGATGGATGAGAGCATCCCGCTGACGGTGATCGAATACGAGGAGTGGGGCAATCCGCATAAGAAGGAGCATTTCGATTACATGTTTTCTTATTCACCGTATGACAACGTCAAGGCTCAGAACTATCCCAATATGCTCATCTTAGGCGGCTTAAACGATACCCGGGTGCAGTACTGGGAGCCGGCCAAGTGGACCGCCAAGCTGAGAGCGACCAAAACCGACACTAACCGACTTCTCCTCAAGACCAATATGGGAACCGGACACGGCGGCGCCTCGGGACGATATGACCGCCTCAAGGAGATAGCGTTCGATTATGCTTTTGTATTAGACGTTTTGGGGATCAAGGATTAGCAAACAAGGATTGGTTCATTACGGTCAGACAACTGCCCGTCTGGGCGGACACCTCTTCGGTGACGAAGGCTTGAATGGTAAGGGGGTAGGGCGTCTATTATCAACGAAGCGGGTGGATTATGTTCTCTCAAACTTCTAATTTTATCCCGGCTTCGTTAGCAAACAGGACTTAATAAGTCGTATTTCTTAAAACAGTAAGAAAGTTGAGCCTTGATCGTAATGCTCCGATTTATGGATCTTTTCAAAAAATCGAAATTATGCTTGAGTTATGGATGCAATTAATTATATTATTTAACCTGACAAACGAATTCGGATGAGATGGTTCGCTAACCAATTCAGATAAGGGAGTAGAAGAAGATGCCTGAATGCCAACACCAGTGGGAAATGACGAATATCCGGTTTGGATTTGTGGTTTTCGAGAAATGTTTTCACTGCAACGGGCTGAGAACGTATTTCTCCGTGGAGGATAATCCCATCCTGGGGGATAAATACCGGGAGGGAGACCATTACTGGAGCCGGGCGGAAAACGTCCAATCATTCCGATTCGACCTTAAGTGCACCAGGTGCAACCATATAGAAAAGTTCGATGAGTTGATGGGATTCATGCACTGCACCGGATGTCTGCCGGATTGTAAAGTTGAGATACTGCGAAAGAAGTATGAAGCGGAAAAGACATGGATTTTGGTGGCATTCGGCTTTCTTCCCCAGGCAAAGACGGAGCCTTTGCCCTCGCACAAGCTGGATATATTGACCGACTATTTCAACCAGAGGAGGGATACCTCCCGCTCGAAGATCAAAATCTTGCCGTTTAATCTGATCGAGGATCTTTCTTTGTGTAAAGGCGATTTCATTCACGATGTGGGCATGCTATCCCTGGAACCACCACCGGATAGAAAACCCCTATTTTGATGTCGATATAAATTTGTTTTCACAAAATCAAGCAGGAGAACTTTCATGACCACCCAAGACTTGATTGAAAAGGTCGGACTGAAACCTTTAAGCAAGTTCGAACACCGGGACGTGGACGGCGTTTTCGTCTCGGATATGTTAAGCGATGTTATGGCCGGTGCCAAGTCGGGCAATCTCTGGTTGACCATCCAGACCCATAAGAGCATCGTTCCGGCAGCCAATTTAGTGGACGTCTCCGCGGTCGTCATCACCAGCGGCAAGGAGGTTCCGCAGGATACCGTGGATCTTGCCAGCAAGTACAACATCGCCATCCTGTCCAGTGAGCTTCCCACCTTCGAGCTGGTAGGGAAACTTTACGGGCTGGGTCTGGGCACCAAATAGCCAGCTTTAATTTCGATAAGAGTCATTCGCAGGCGGATTCCGGCGAAGGCCGGTTGGATTTCGCCGACGCAAGAAACACAAAGGCCCGTCTGGGAGGGCAGCATCAGTGGAGATAAAGATGATTAAAGATGCGCTGCAGGCTACGGTGATCGAGGGAGACGATAAACTCGATACCGCATTTGATCGGGTATATGCGTCCGATCTGATGAGCGACGTTTTAGCCTTTGGCAGGCCTAATTCGATGCTATTTACCGGTCTGGCAACCCAGCAGGCCGTCATCTCCGCCCATATGGCGGAATTCAAAGGAGTCTGTTTTGTACGAGGCAAGATACCCAAGGACGGCGCGAAAGAGTTTGCCCGGGAAAACGATCTGGTTTTGCTCTCCACTGAACTGGACATGTACGATGCCTGCGTGAGGATAGATTCGGTCAGGAGAGGAGACGATACGGGTCTGATGACCAAACCAGCCGGCGAAAAAACCGAGAAGATGCTTTTGGTCCACGAGCTCTTAATCGAAGGGAACGATTTCGCCAACGCGGGTATGGCATCCACCAAGGTGAAGTCTATCTTGAAAAAAATCGGATTCGATCCCAAGCTGGTGCGAAGGGTGGCCATCTCCACCTACGAGGGGGAGATGAACGTGGTGATGCACGCCCTGAGGGCAAAGGTCAAACTCGCGGTTACCCCCGGGCTGATCGAGGTGGTAATCGACGACGAAGGCAAGGGCATCCCGGACGTGGATCTGGCCATGCAGGAGGGATTTACCACAGCCACCGAGGAGATGAGAGCCATGGGATTCGGCTCCGGAATGGGACTGCCCAACATAAAGAGAAACTCAGACGAGATGGAGGTCAAAAGTCAGGTGGGAGAGGGGACCACACTAAGATTGAGGTTTTATACCTGACGGTTTGTCTTTTCAAATAGGAGCGAGCAGGAAAATTGGGACAGTATTATCATGCCCATAAGGTGGTTTTGGAAAAGTGTCGCGGACACATGACCTGCATGCGACACTGCCCCACCCAGGCTATCCGGGTAAAAGGGGGCAAAGCGGTCATATCCGAGGATCTTTGTGTAGACTGCGGCACCTGTATATCGGTATGTCCGGCCGGAGCCATTGTGCCCATTACCGACCCGGTGGGGGAGATTTCTCATTTCAGATATAAGGTGGTGGTTCCTTCCCCGGTGCTCTATTCCCAGTTTGAATCGAGCGTTCATCCATACATAATTCACCTTGCTTTCAAAAAGCTCGGTTTCGACGAAGTTGCAGACGTCAGTGCCTCATCTGCGGCATTGGCCCGGGCTTTAGTTAAACACATGCGGAAGTATCGGGGCCGACTTCCTCTCATATCGTCTCATTGTCCTTCCATGCTCAGGTTGATCCAGGTGAAATATCCCGATCTGGTGGAACTGGTGGTGCCGCTGGACGTGCCCCGGGAGGTGACCGCCCGGGAGATAAGAAAAAAGCTGCCTGCCAAGTTGGATTTACAGCCGGATGACATCGGAATCATATATATAGCACCCTGCCCGGCTAAGATCGTCTCCATCAAACAGCCGGCGGAGAAAGCCAGATCCTGGTTTGACGGCGTCGTCTCCATAAAGGATGTGTATTCGGTTTTGCTTCCCCAGATAGTAACCATAAAGGAGACATTTGATGAAACTCAGGTGCCTAAGGATTTTGCCTTTAATGCGGGTTGGGCTACACTGGGGGGTATAACCCGGGCGGTGGAAATGGAAAACTGGCTGGCCGTCTCCGGATTGGATCACGTGATGAAGATGCTGGATGATATCGAGAACTCACGACTGCGGAACGTCGATTTCGTGGAAGCCATGGCCTGTATGTTGGGCTGCATCGGCGGGACACTTAACGTGGAGAATCCATATGTGGCCCGCACCAACAGCATTAAACAAAGGTTTAAGTATGAAGACCGCATAAAGGTCGATGATAAGGATATCGAACATAAGCTGAAGGAAGGATATTATTTTCTGGAGAATCCGATTTTGCCTCGCCCCACCAAATACTTCGACACCGACTTAGAAACGTCTATTAAGAGGATGAAGGAGAGAGAGAGGGTATATCAGAAGCTTCCCCAGACCGACTGCGGCTGCTGCGGAGCACCCACCTGCCTGGCTTTTGCCGAGGATTTCGTCAGGGGAGCAGCCAAGCTCACCGATTGTATCTTCCTGGCACAAAAGGGAGAGGAAGAATGACCAAGAAACGAGTTGTTCGAAAAGCGGACGGGAAAAGCTCCGGGACGGAAAAGGATTATGCCCGGATATTCTCCGGATTCGAAGGCGAAGAGGGGGATCTTATTCCGATCTTGCAGAAGGTTCAGGAGAAGCTCGGGTATATCTCCCGGGAGGCGGTCGAGCGCATCTCCCGATTTTTGAAGATATCGGAAAACCAGATCTTCGGGGTGGCTTCGTTCTATTCCCAATTCAGGTTTACCGCTCCGGGTAGAAATTCCATCAAAGTCTGTCTGGGGACTGCCTGTCACGTGCGGGGAGGGCAAATTTTATGCGAGGCGGTGCAGAGAGAGCTGGATATCCTGCCGGGCCAGACGACGGAGGATCGACGGTACGACCTAGAAAGGGTGGCCTGTCTGGGATGTTGTGCTCTGGCGCCCGTGATTCAGGTAAATGACGACATCTACAGCCGGATGACGGTGATTCGTCTTAAGGAGATTTTGAATAAGTATGAATAGCTTTGAGAAGATAAAAAAACAGGCTCAGAAGAAATGGGACCTGCTTAAGACCAGTAAGATTCCGGTAATCTATTTGGGTACCGCCTCCTGCGGCAGGGCTGCCGGGGCTATGGAGGTGCTGGAATCGGTTCAGAAGACGCTGAAGAAGAACCGGTTGAAAGCCAAAATCGTCCAGGTGGGATGTATCGGACCCTGCTATCTGGAACCACTTATGGACATCGCAGTGCCCGGTCAGCCCCGCATAAGCTACGCGGATGTCAATCCGCATAAGGCCAAGAGGATAATCGAGTCCTATCTGATAAAGAGCGATCCTTTTCTTCAATTTGCGGTAGGGCATTTCGGAGATAAAAACTGGAAATCCGGCAACGGGCTTCCCCGATTCTTCGATCTTCCCATGCTCAAACCCCAGGTGAGAGTTGTCTTGAGAAACTGCGGGTTCATCGATCCGGAGGAGATCGACCATTACATAGCCAACGACGGGTACGCGGGCATAATGGAGGCATTCGAGAAAGGTCCCCAGGGAGTGATCGCGGAGGTCAAGGAAGCCGGGCTTCGGGGGAGAGGGGGAGCAGGTTTCCCCACCTACAAAAAATGGGAGATATGCCGAAGCTCTCCCGGGAAGACCAAATACATGATCTGCAACGCGGATGAAGGGGACCCGGGTGCGTTCATGAACAGGTCCTTGATAGAGGGTGACCCTCACTCGGTTCTTGAAGGGCTTCTGATCGCCGCATATGCCATCGGCGCCTCTCACGGATACATCTACATCAGGGCGGAATATCCGTTAGCCATCGCACGTCTGAAGAAAGCCATAATCCAGATGAAGGAGTATGGTTTTCTGGGTAAGAATATACAGAGCTCGGGCTTCGATTTCGACATCACCATAAAGGAAGGGGCGGGAGCTTTTGTCTGCGGTGAGGAGACCGCACTCATCGGCTCCATCGAGGGAAAAAGAGGCATGCCCAAATCCCGGCCGCCGTTTCCCGCAGTGGCCGGTCTTTACGGCAAGCCCACCATCATCAACAACGTGGAGACTTTGGGGACTCTCCCCAACATTTTGAGGAATGGTGCTTCATGGTATAGAGGATTCGGCACCCAGGGGAACCACGGCACCAAGACTTTCTCCCTGGTGGGAAAGATACGACGCTCCGGGTTGATCGAGGTGCCTTTGGGAATGACCCTGCGGAAGATCATCTTTGACATCGGGGGCGGCTCCAGAAAGCCATTCAAGGCGGTCCAGACCGGCGGTCCTTCCGGCGGATGCCTCTCCGAGGAGTTTTTGGATACGCCGGTGGATTACGAATCACTGGATGCAGCCGGATCAATTATGGGATCGGGCGGTCTAATCGTGATGGATGAGGATACCTGCGTGGTGGACGTGGCTCACTATTTTCTGGACTTCACCCAGAGGGAATCCTGCGGCAAATGCTCCCCCTGTCGGGTGGGAAGCAGGCATATGGTGGAGATTCTCGAGCGGATTACAAAAGGGGAGGGCCAACCCGAGGATCTGACCAAACTCCAGACTTTGGGCGAAACGGTCAAAAGAGGCTCGCTCTGCGGACTGGGTCAGACCGCTCCGAATCCGGTTCTGACCACCCTGCGCTATTTCCGGCCGGAATATCTCCTGCACGTGACGGAGAAACACTGTCCGGCTTCGGTCTGCCGGGAGCTTATCGAATACCGGGTGATACCGGATAAATGCACCGGATGCCAGAGGTGCGTGAGCGTGTGTCCCACCGGTGCCATCACCGGTCCCCGAGCAGAGCCACATAACCTGGACCCATCCAAATGCATAAAATGCAGAGCCTGTTATGAGATCTGCCGTTTCGATGCCATAGCCGGTGACGCCATCATCATCAGGTCCAAGCGGAGAAGCGTTGATGAGCAAACGGAATGAGAAAGTAACCATAAGCATAGACAACCGGGTCTTTGAAGTAGAAAAGGGATTGACCATCCTTCAAGCGGCGGAGCAGAACGACATTTACATTCCCACCCTGTGTGCTCATAAGGATTTAACTCCTTTTGGAGGTTGCCGGATGTGCATAGTGGAGGTGGAGGGGATGCGGGGCTTGCCTACCGCCTGCACCACCCCGGTGGCTGAAGGGATGGTGGTAAGAACCCAAACCGCCCAGGTTCAGGCAGAAAGAATGGAGATATTGCAGTTGATCTTAAGCGAACATACCTCCAGCTGCCTGATCTGCGAGGAGAAGGACGAATGTAAAGACTACATGGGAACCATCCGCAAGGCCGGGGTGATCACCGGCTGCCGGTACTGTCCCAATGACGGGCAGTGCGAACTGCAGGATGTGGTGGAGAAGCTGGGAGTCAAACAGATCGATTATCCCATCTATTACCGCCATCTTCCGGTGGAAAGGGAGGATCCCTTTTACGACCGGGATTACAACCTCTGCATCCTTTGCGGAAGATGCATACGCATGTGCCAGGAGATACGCACCGCCAATGTCTTAGCTTTCAAACAGAGGGGACGTCACACGGTGATCGGGCCGGCTTATGAGCGCACGCACTTTGAGGCGGGCTGCGAATTCTGCGGGGCATGCGTCTCGGTCTGTCCTACCGGTGCTCTCTCGGAAAAGGTCAAAAAATGGGAGGGCAAACCGGAACGTGAGGAGATCACCACCTGCTCATTATGCGGGGTGGGATGCCAGATACGCTTACAGGTAAAGGGAGATGAGATCGTCGGCAGTCTCCCGGCGGAAGACCCGCTGATCAATAATGGACAGCTCTGCGTCAAAGGGAGATTCTGTATCCCCGAGCTGGTGGGCAATCACCAACGGCTGAGGCGGCCGTATAGAACCCAAAACAACACCAAGGTGGAAATCTCCTGGGACGAAGCTGTTGATCTGGCTGCCGAAAAGATCTCAAGTTGCTCGCCCGAAGATTTCGGCATGCTGGTCTCCCCCAACTGTTGCAATGAAGATTTATATCTGGCTCAAAAATTCGTGCGGGTGGCTTTGGGCTCGAACAACATCAACACCACCGCCAGAACGTTCTACGGGTCCGGTTTCAACGCCTATCTGGACCTTATGAAGATGGGAGTTCCCCTGGATGAACTCCGAAAAGTCTCGGTGATCCTCTGCGTCGGCTTGGATACCAGATTCAGCAGATCGGTGGTGGGCGTGGAGCTGCGGAAAGCCATCGCCAGGGGGGCAAAGGTCATCAGCATCAATCCCCGGCATCACAGCCTCTCGGTGATCGCCGAAAAATGGATTCAGCCAGTTCCCGGAACGGAAGTCGAGCTTCTCCAATCACTGGTCAAGCTAACCGAAAGGAAGAGAATCGAGAGTAAAAGACCCAAGGCAAAGGGAAACAAGGGAATTTCAGACGACGAGCTTTCCTCGATTGCCCGGATGTTAAAGGAAGCCTCCGCTGCTGCGATCCTGGTGGGATCGGAATTTCTGCAATATGACCAAAGCCCCCGGCTGCTTGAGGCGGTGGGGCAATTAGCCCGAAACGTTAAAGCAGGGGTTCTCCCCTTGCCGGCTCAGAATAACCTGTTTGGCTCCATTCTGATGGGAGCCTATCCCGAATTCTTACCCGGAGGTTTTTCATCCACCAACAAAAAGAGGCGGGAGGACTTAAAGAAAAAGTGGGGTGCAGATATACTCCCATTCTCTTTTGGTTCGAACAAAGAGTTGTTTTCATCGAACAAGAAATTAAAGGTGCTGTATCTTATTGGAGACGTTCCTCCGAACTTGAGACCGATTTGCGATTTTTTGATCATCCAGAACATCTATCCCCCGGATCCCTGGCATGAGGCTGACTTGGCCCTTCCCTCGGCAGCTTTCACCGAGATGGACGGAACCTTCCTCAACGGCGAGGGACGCCTTCAGCGGGTAAGAAAAGCGGTGGAACCTGTGGGAGGGGCGCTACCTGATGGGGAGATACTCTGTCGCATCGCTCGGAAGATGGGAAAGAAGGGATTTGATTTCTCAGATGCCCGCAGCATTCACCGGGAAATCTCTTCGGTGGTTAAGGGATTCGGGGATTTCGACGGCACCAAGCGCAAAGCAACTTCCCTGAAGTGTGAGGGGAAGTTTGTCATTTCCCCAACCAGGTCGAAAGGGACAAAGAAGACGGATAGGAAGTTTCCCCTTCTCCTTTACACCTCAGTTGTGGAGAACACTCACCGGGGATTTTCTCTCTCCACCTGGGTGGAGGGAGCGCGGAAGATATTTCCCCAGGGAATAATGGAAATGAATCCGGAAGATGCCAGAAAAGCTAAAATCTCTGAAGGGGATCAGGTGGTGGTAACCTCCGCTTACTTCAAGAGGACCTGGCCAACCAGAATTTCAAACCAACAACTGCAGGGGACGCTGCACGTGACACTACGCGAAGGAGAATCGGTTGGACTCAACCCGCATCCGGTTAGAATAAGGAAGAAAGATGTTTAAGCTAAAAGAAACCCGGATGATCGTTCCCAACCTTCACCTTCTGACGCTGGAGGCTCCGGAGGTTGCCCGGCAGATGAAGCCGGGTCAGTTCGTGATAATGCGAGCCGAAGAGGGTGGAGAAAGAATTCCATTCTCCATATCTGATTGGGACAAAGAGGCCGGGACGGTAACCGTTATTCTCAAGAACGTGGGGAGTTCCACCGACAGATTCGCCTCACTTAAAGCCGGGGTGAGCATTCCCACCGTGGTGGGGCCACTGGGCAATCCCACCGAGATAGAGGAATTCGGCACGGTGATGTGTCTGGGCGGATGTTATGGAATCGGAAGCATCTTCCCCATCGCCCGGGCGCTGAAGGAGAAGAAAAACAAAATTATCACGGTGATCGAAGCCAGAAGCTCATATCTTTTCTACTGGGAGGATAAGCTTAAAGAGGTTTCGGACGAGCTCATTTATATCACCCGGGACGGAACGAAGGGTCATCAGGGTCACGTGGGAAGGCTTAACGAGATCATCAAATCAGAAGAGCCGATTAACCGGATCATCATCAACGGCTGCACCTTCCTTTTGAAGAGGGGATCGGATATAAGCCGACCTTTGGGTATAAAGACCATAGTCAGCTTAAATCCGATAATGATCGACGGCACGGGAATGTGTGGAGTGTGCCGGGTCACGGTGGGAAAAACCACGAAGTTTGCCTGTGTACACGGCCCGGATTTCGATGGACACCAGGTAGACTGGTCCGAGCTTCTGCAACGGCGGAAAACATACATGAGAGAGGAAGTTATTCCCCTAAGGACAAGCAGGTGTGAGGAACATGCCATGAAATCTTGAAAGGGAGGTTAACCCCTCCTTGATCCTCCCCTTGGTAAGGGGAGGAAAGAGGAGAGGTCATCAAAGAAGTGGTTTACATGTCGGTTCTGGGAATCCGGCAGGTTTAAAAAGTTCACCCCTCCTTAATCCTCCCCTTGGTAAGGGGAGGAAAGAGGAGAGGTCATCAAAGAAGTGGTTTAC
>CAYOSZ010000005.1:15191-16661 GCA_964406715.1 uncultured Ignavibacteria bacterium
TTTAAAAAGTTCACCCCTCCTTAATCCTCCCCTTGGTAAGGGGAGGAAAGAGGAGGGGTCATCAAAGAAGTGGTTTACATGTCGGTTCTGGGAATCCGGCAGGTTTAAAAAGTTCACCCCTCCTTAATCCTCCCCTTGGTAAGGGGAGGAAAGAGGAGGGGTCAATAAAAAAAGAAAATGACCAAAATATACAATAAGGCATCCGAAAAGGAAAAACGTCGACTTCTACGCAAGAATATGCCCAAGGCAGAAATCATCATGTGGTCAAAACTCAAACAAAAACAACTATTGGGATACAGATTCCGAAGACAGTATAGTGTTGGTTCTTACGTGATTGATTTTTACTGTCCCGAGTTGAAATTAGCAATCGAAGTCGATGGAACCAGTCATTACAAGGACAGAGCCGAATATTACGATAGAAATAGACAAGAGTCAATCGAAAAACTGGGGATCAAATTCTTAAGATTTAATAATGCGGAAGTTTACCAGAATCTTAATGGAGTTTTGGAGGTAATCTCAGATAATGTTCAGAGAATCAAAAACCTTCCTTTGAATCCCCTCCTTACCAAGAAGGGGACTAAGGGAGATTCACCCCACCTTAATCCTCCCCTTAGTAAGGGGAGGAAAGATGAGGGGTAACTAAAATGGAAAAGAATTTTAAATCTAACTAATTGTGCTATGCCTGAACCGCAGAAGAAAAAGCTGGATTTAAATAGAAGAGAGATGCCCAAGCAACCGCCGGAGGTGCGAAGGCATAATTTCAATGAGGTGGCGCTGGGATATTCCCCGGAAACCGCAATCGAAGAAGCCAAGCGATGTCTCCAGTGCAAGAAGCCTTTGTGTGTCTCCCAGTGTCCGGTGGAGATAGACATCCCCGGATTCATCAAATGCATCGCTGAAGGTGATTTTGCTACAGGTATCAGGATACTGAAGGAGAAAAACTGTCTTCCCGCCATGTGTGGTCGGGTCTGTCCCCAGGAGGAGCAGTGTGAACAGGTGTGCGTTCTGGTGAAGAAGGGAGGCCAGATCGCAGTCGGCAGGCTGGAGCGATTTTTGGCAGACTGGGAGGCGGAGCAGGGCAAGCTGAGGATGCCCAAGATTTCGCCACCTACCGGAAGAAGGATCGCTGTCGTGGGCGGGGGTCCTGCCGGGCTCACCGTGGCGGGTGACCTGATCAAATTGGGACACCAGGTGACCATCTTCGAAGCCCTGCACGAGATGGGAGGGGTCTTAATTTACGGCATTCCGGAATTCAGACTTCCCAAGGCTATCGTGCACCGGGAGGTTGACTATCTGAAGAAACTTGGAGTCAAGATCGTAACCGACTACGTGGTGGGCAAGACCAAAACGATCGACAGCCTGCTGGAGGAATTCGATGCCGTGTTTGTTGGTTCGGGAGCCGGGCTTCCCTGGTTTATGGACGTTCCGGGCGAGAACTTAAACGGCGTCTATTCGGCCAATGAATACCTG
>CAYOSZ010000006.1:0-15931 GCA_964406715.1 uncultured Ignavibacteria bacterium
AGCCGGTAAAAGTATATCCCGCTTGCCACCTCCTTTCCTGAATTATCTTTTCCATCCCATACAATCTGATAATTCCCCCTTCCTTGTGGAGCAGCTATTAACTCCCTCACCTCCCTTCCTAAAGCATTATAGATTTTGAGCGACACAGGCACAGGGCTGCCGGAGTTCAATTGGTAGCGGATAACGGTGTTTGCGTTGAAGGGATTGGGATAATTTTGAAAAAGGCGGAAACTGAATATCTTTTGATCCTGTGAGGTATCTTCCACCGAGGTGGTGGAAGAAAAATAATAAACCTCCGTGGAATCGCTTTCAGGCAGATAACCATAATACTTATAGTCAATAAAGACCCCGTGTCCTCTTCCTTCCGAATCTATCACAAACCTGAATGTAACCAGCCTTTCACTGGAATATGTATCACTCAAAACGGGTTGAGGTTCCAGCCAGCCACCTAACTCGTTGTTGCTGTAATACAGATTCATTCCCCCGGGAGCTACTATTGAAAGATGGATGTGATCCTGGTAATCTATGAAATACTCTCTTATCTCCCCGCTGTCCGGGGGATAAACCTGGACTAATTCCGGATCGCTCCACAGACTTTCGTATCCCTGCTTGTGATAATAGAACTGAAAGATGGTGTCGACCGGATAACTGTAACCCAGGGTGAAAAGATGAAGCATATTCGAGTGATCAGCCAGCAGCTCTTGATACTGGTGGGAATAAAGAGGAATCGAAGGTCGGGGTATGGTATCTGTTTCCCAGTTCTCGCTGTTAAGACTATCATTCCTCACGTAATAACACTCTGATCTGCCAGCCCCCTCGTATGTTATGTGGGCAGTTCCATCATTCTCAACTGCTAGAGCAACCGGCCAGGATCCCCCCATGCCCTTAAAGATAGGCAAAGATACTGCCTGCTTCACCAACTCTCCTGTGGAGTTATTCATATACATATACTGCACCCAGCTACCTCCAGACCAATAAGACTCGTACCAGGCAACATGGACATTCCCCAGGGAATCAAAAGTCATTTCCGGCTCTATATACTTGCGCCCGGATTCCAGCGAATCTATCTTAACGACTTCCCAATTGAGAATAGTATTATTTGTGTAATAAAGCGTATCATCTTGGTCATCCCAATCTGGGGTAAAATAAATTAGGTGCGTTATCCCGGTATTCACGTCGTAACCAACTACCCTTCCATAGAACCATAATTCAAATGGCTCATGTCCTATCTTCTCCGGATAACTCCATACTCCCGCTTTCTCTTTAGTCATCACAAATAGTGATTCGCGATACGGCTGAACCTCTGGGTCCCAATTCCACTGGTAATAGAACAAAATTAGTTTATCGTCTTCGTCAATATAAAGTCCTTCGACCTGGTTTTGGGATTGATTGTTTGTCAATTGCTGTATCCCTGCCCCTTCCCACTGGTATGAACCATCCGGTTCATACCACCGAGCTTCTATACTGGGGTGTAAAAAAACGACGAATGACAATAAAAGAATGATGAAGGCTATAACCCTATTCATTTTCCCCTCAAGTGTTGAGATACTAAGTTTCCTCCCTATAAAAAATATGTAATTTAGTTTTACTTTGTCAAGTGTTTTCTTAAGCTCTTTCTCTCTTTGATCTGCCTACTACATACTGCCTACTTAATCAAAACCAGGCTCTTGGTTTCTTTGTGATCACCTGTGGCAAGCCGGTAAAAGTATATCCCGCTTGCCACCTCCTTTCCTTGATTGTTTCTCCCATACCAGGTAATTGTATAATTACCTGGATATTGCTTTGCATTCACTAACTCTCTTACCTCCTTTCCCAGGATGTTATATATCTTAAGGTTTGTGCTAATGGGTTGGCTTTGCCTGCTGTCTACCGTATACCGTATACTTGTAACCGAATTGAATGGATTGGGATGGTTCTGAAACAGTTCGAAGCTGAATATCCCCTGATCCTCTGAAGTTTCTTCAACCGATGTGAAAGGTGGGCCATAATAGTATATTTCAAAAGAGTCTCGCTGGCCCATGAATCCAAACAACGAACCGGAAAAAACTGCATGTCCTCTTCCTTCCGAGTCGATGACAAAGGAGGGTCTTCTCACATTAATTGAGGAAACGTCGTTACACATCGAGGCAGTGTCAAATATCTGGTAAGGTTCCCGCCAGAATCCTTGCTCTCTGTCAGAAAAAAAACGACAGTTGGTATATGGATTCCACTCCACCAGATACGGTGTGCTCTGATGATCGATGAATATCCGCGAAATTTCAAACAAGGAGTCTAAAATCAGCTCAGGTCCGACCCAAATGCTATCCTGGCTTTGTTTATGGTAATAGAACCGACGGACTTTCCCCGCCCCTACGCAATCCTCCTGGATGCATCCTCCGGTGATCAGGTGAATCCTATCGTTGACATCCACTTTTATGATTGATCCTCCATAATAATAAAGAGGGCGTGGAGGTCTGGGTATCGTGTCTGTGTGCCAATAGTTGCCATTCAAACTGTCATTCCTGGCATAACGTGATGGTCCAGAACTTAAAAGGATCTCATACACGATATGCACCGTCCCGTTTTTCTGAACGTCAAAATAGGTAGGTCCACTCTCAAAACCTCCCAGAAAGATGGGGAGAGAAACCTGCTGTTTGACCCATTCGCCGGTGGAGTTATTGGCATACATAACCCGGTACCAGTGATTGCTCAGGGAATCGAAATCCACATGCCAGGCCAGATGAACGTTGCCCAGTGTATCGAACGCCATGGCAAACGAGTTATACTTCGCATTATGCTCAGTACCGTGAGAATCTATCTTAACCAATTCCCATCCGGGTATGGTGCTATTCGTATAAAAGATGATATTATTGGTATAGGGGCGGTAAAGCAAATGGATAATGTCCCTCTTTGTGTCCATGCAGACTTCTGCTAGTTGGTTTTGTCCAAAGATATATTCCGGTGTTTCAATTTCCTCGGGCTGGCTCCATTGACCACCTTTTTCCTTTGTGATATGCAGTACCGTGTAATCGTAAACAAAATCGGTTGTTGTATCTCGGACACCCTCAAGGTAAAACAGATGCAGCCTGTCGGATTCATCTATAAACAATCCCGTGGACTCATCTAAATTATATGAGCCGATAGTTTCATTCGGCAGGTCGTCGTAGGTCAGCCTTTGAACTACTGCATCCTCCCATTGAGCTTTTGTAACGGGACACAAAATGACAAATGTCCACAGTACGAATATGACCCCACAGAAAACGATGGAAGCTATAACCCTTTTCATTTTCCCCTCAAGCGTTGAGATAATAAGTTTCCTCCCTATAAGAAAATATGTCATTTAGTTTTACTTTATCAAGTGTTTTCTTAAGCTCTTTCTCGCTTCAATCTGCTTACTGCATACTGGGCTACTTGATCAAAACAAGCCTCTTGCTCTCTTTGTAATCACCTGTGGCAAGGCGGTAGAACACTAATGCTTCGTTGGTAACGGACACCTTGTACGATCCCGTCCAGCGTCACGGACAAGGCGTGCGTCTGTCCGTGAACATACTGCAGCCTTTTCCCTTGACTAATCAAAAAATTGTATTAAGTTAGTAAAGGTGGAGAAAGGGCTGAGATTTGAAAGAACTGTAACCTCGTTCCAGCCCGCAGGATATCAAGGGCTGGAGGAAACCGAAATCATAAAGAACAAAAAAAGATGATGGTTTTTTGGTTCAATCTTTTTCCAAGGAGTCGTTCATGAGAACTCTCAAGGTTTTACGATATTTCATTCTTCTTCTGGTGCCGGTCTTCTTCTTATCCGGTTCTGCAATCCCAAAGGACAAAGTCGATGAAGAGATAGAGCAGATCCAAAAGATGATCGATGAGAAGGGATATCACTGGACCGCGGGCAGGACTTCGGTGATGGAGCTTTCTCAGGAGGAAAGGCGGAATCTCCACGGTTTGGTGATACCGGAATGGTATGACGAATGGTTCAAAAATGCCAAGAAGCTGACCGCCCCACCCGGCGTGGTCTTTCCTCCGGTTTTCGACTGGCGCGATTCAGCCGGGGTTACCCCTGCAAAGAATCAAAAGAACTGCGGGAGCTGCTGGGCTTTCGGCGCCCTGGGTGCTCTGGAGGCCATGGCGAAAATCTATGGAGGGACGGAATTGGATCTTTCGGAGCAGCAGATCCTCTCCTGCAAAGCTTACGGCTGGGGATGCAACGGCGGCTGGATGGGCACTGCTTATGAGCTTTTCCAGGAATATGGCTCGATCAGCGAAGAGTGCATGCCCTACCACGCCAACGATACCGACCCCTGCATCCAGGAGTCGTGTGAGGTTCTGGCTAAGGTCACCGGCTGGACTCCGGTTGACTTTGACGTGGATGCCATCAAAACCGCCCTGCTTACCGGACCGGTGTGCGGCACCCTGACCGCTTACGACGATCTCAGCTCTTACACCGGAGGATGCTACGAGCACGAGGATACCGAGCCGTTGAATCACGCCGTCTTGATCGTGGGGTGGAACGATACCATGTGCGACGGCGAGGGCGCCTGGATCTGCAAGAATAGTTGGGGCCAAAGCTGGGGCATCGACGGTTTCTTCTACATAAAGTACTATAGCTGCGGGATCGGCTACGCTTCCGATCTGATAGATTACATCCCTCCCGGTCCTTACGTCACGCTGGAAGATTTAACCGTGGACGACGCGGCGGGCGGAGACGGAGACGGAAGGGCGGAACCGGAGGAGACGGTAGACATCTATCTGACCTTCTCCAATATCTGGGTTCCGCTGAATGGGGCATCGGTTACGGCTGTTCCCGATACGGATGGCGTGCTTCTCATAAAAGATCAATCCTTTCTGGGTGACATTCCGGTGAACGATACCGTGGACAATTATTCAGATCCTATCCAGTTCTGGGTACCTCCTGATTTCCCGTCTAGAAGGGTTGACTTTACATTCGAGATCACAGGAAACGGAGGCGAGTATTCCAAAAGCTGGAAAGAAGAGGTTTGGGTTGGCCGTTCCACCATCCTTCTGGTGGATGATGATCAGGGTTCAGCCGTGGAAAATTACTATGCTGAGGCTCTGGACGCTTTAGGTCCTCTTTATGACATATGGGATAAGCTCGACCAGGGTGATAAAAGCTACCAATTCTCCGATTATGACGTGGTGATTTGGTTTACCGGAGATCACCGGGATTCGGTCTTCTCTGACGAGGACATTCTGACCTTAACGACGTACCTGGATAACGGCGGCAGGTTGTTCTTAACCAGTCAGGATGCGGCAGAAGCTTTGTCCGGCTCACCCAATCCGCAGCATAACCTCTTTTTGACGGATTACCTGCACGCCGGCTACGCTGGAAGTTGCAGCAGGCTTCTGATCTCCGAGGGTCCCGGTGACGAAGTGGGAGACGATTTGTGGGTCTGGCCGGGTAGCACTCCCGGGGCCAACAATCAAACCTCCAAGGATGCGCTCTCTCCCGATCCCGAGGCGGACGCGGTCTTGTTCTATGCTAATGCCGGGTTTACTCCTACCGATTCAGTTGCCGCCATAAAGTTTCAGGGGGACTACAAGCTGGTCTTCTTTGGATTCGGCTTTGAGGCCATTAACCCAAGCGGCATTTACATGCACGGGCACTGGGTCACCCAACCGAAGGTGGTGATACAAAGGATTTTGGACTGGTTGAAAATGCCCTGGATCTACGTCTACGGAGACGCTAACTATGATCAAGTCGTGGACCTGGGAGACGTGGTTTATCTGGCGAATTATCTTTTCCGGGGCGGCTCTCCACCTCTCCCTCCGGTTGCTGGAGATGCCAATGGCGACTGTACGGTCAACGTGGGAGACGTGGTCTACCTGGTAAACTACCTGTTCAGGGGAGGACCGGCTCCGGAGGAAGGCTGTGCTGGAACTTAGATTCCATATCTGATGGGATTTGTGGTATATAAACGATTCTAACGTGATCTTCTTTTAGATATTTTGGAAAAACCGAGGAAGGCGAATGCCTTCCTCGACTTATTTTTGTGCCAACACTACAGACAGAAGACCATCTCTTGCCTTAAGTATCAAAACTTCAAAAAAGAAAAAATGTCGAATTTGAGCACAGGATGTGAAAGTTATCTATCAGCTCTCTTCAAGTTATGAAACTTCTCCGGAAACAACCTGTCAATCTCCTGACCATAGCTTTAAACACCTTCGCGCTCTACTTCGGATTTACCATGTGGCGGGTGATATTCAACAACTTCGCCAAGGAGGTCTTGGACATCACTCCCGCCCAGATAGGAATTATCCAGTCGGTTCGGGAGGTTCCGGGACTGTTGGGATTTACGGTAGGGGCTCTGGCTCTGTATTTGGCTGAGGTTAAAATCGCCACCTTGAGCATTGTGCTTACCGGTGTGGGATTGATACTGGTGGGGCATTCCCAATCGGTTTTTATGCTGGGGGTGGGCACGCTGGTGATGAGCGTGGGATTCCACGGCTTTCTCTCCTCCAACGATGCGCTCCTTCTCCATTTCGTCAAAACCAAAGAATCGGGAAAAATCCAGGGTAAGATAAAGAGCACAGAATCTGTTGCCGGGGTGGTTGCCACCCTTTGTGTTCTCGGCACCACCTTGTTTTTGGGCTACCGCCAGGTATTGACTTATTTCGGAGTCATCGTCATACTGGTGGGAGTTTATTGCACCTTTATTCTCAAGTCCAACCGGGCAAAAGAAGAGGAAAGGAAAATCACCTTCAAAAGGAAGTATTCCCTCTATTACTTTTTGAGTTTCTTAAGAGGGTGTCGCCGTCACATCTTCACCACCTTTGCCATCTTCCTTTTGGTGGCAAACCACCAGATCGGCATATCCACGGCAGCTTTTCTGTTTTTCATCTCCAACGTGATCTCCATCTACACCAACAGTTTGATAGGAACTCTGGTGGAAAGGTGGGGGGAACGGACGGTGTTGGCGGGAAGCTCGTTTTTTCTTATTTTCATCTTCTCGGGTTACGCCTACATCACCTGGCTTCCGCTGCTTGCCGTTTTTTACGTGCTGGACAACATGCTCTTCGGCTCCTCCATCGCCCTTCATTCCTATGTGAGAAAGATCTCGGATAGATCGGAGCTTACCAGTTGCATTTCCTTCAGCGTAACCATAAATCACGTCTCCGCGGTGATTCTGCCGATCCTGGGGGGCGTGATATGGGAGCTTCTGGGATTCAAAGCCACCTTCCTTTTCGGAGCCGCCATCGTCTTTGTCGACATGCTTTTCTCTCTGAGGATAAAAACCGGATAACTTCGACGGAAATTAGCTTGCCGGGTGAATTTGGAGTGTTCACCCTTACAGATCGGATGACATCAGGCAGACCTAATTAGGAAACGGAATCCCGCATTCTTTAAATCACGCTGAAGTCGCAGAGCCCGCTTTGGCGGGACCTGATACTCCGGTTCAGCTGGGAATCGGGGCTGTCTTGATTAGTGCGGAGATCGGAATGATGCTTCTTGAATTTTAAGCTTTAAGAGCCGGTTCCTCCTGAGGGTGAGAGACTGTTTCCTCTTCATATGCCGGAAGTTTGATGACAAACAAGGTGTAAGCCCCCTCGTCGCTGTAAACTTCGATGTCTCCTCCGTGGTCCTCCACTATTCGTGCAACCGACAATAACCCCAGTCCCAACCCGGCGTTTTTGCTGGGGAAGCGTTCTTTAAATATCTTCGAAAGATCGGCCGGGCTTATGCCCATCCCGTTATCCGAGATCTGAATCTGCACCTCCTGCTTCTGCCCGGCCCTGCCCACCTCTATGGTGATGGTCCTGGTACGATCCGAGATCGGTTTCAGGGCGGATGCGGCGTTGTCCAGAATCGCAAAAAGCATTTTCTGCAGTTGTCGTTTGTTCGCTTTTGCCTTCGGCGTATCTTCGTCGAAATGAGTGATAAAGTTGATATCACCGAACCTCTCCTGTGATTTCAGCACAAGCAGCTCTTCACGGAAAAAACTCTCCAGATCGAGCGGCTTCTTGCTTGGTTCCACCCGGGGCGGTGTGCTCAAATCCTCCACAAAGTCTCTGATGTCGTCTAAGGCATTTTTCATGATGTTTATCTTCTTTTTTGATTCGCCCGACTCGGTTTCGTTCAGTACCGTAGGCAGGGTCTCGAAGACGTCGGAGAGTTTCTTGACCTCCCTGCCCATTGACTTGCCTATCTCTTCTGCGATCCGCTGTCGTGAGGCCATCTCTTCTGTTATCCTCTCCTCTTTTTCTTCGCTTATTTTTTGGGTAACGTCCTGGCTTAAGTACACTCTGCCCTCACTTTTTCCGTCGCCTTCTTTCATCTCGGTTATGCCGGTGAAAGACAGAAAGTGCTCTCCGTCCTTTCTTTTGGCTATGATCTCACCTTTCCACATGTTTTGCTGCCTCAATTTGTCTTCCACGTTCCGGGAAAGTCGAGACCAGGAAGTTTCGCTCCAGAGTAGCCCAATCGGTTTTCCCGTCATCTCTTCGCTTTTGTAGCCAAACTCATCCTCTGCCGCCTTGTTGAAAAAGAAGATCTTTCCATCCTTCCCCGTGCAGATCACCGAATAAGGAATAAACGAAAGCACCCGGACGTAAAGACTGTCACTTTCTTTAGCGGATTTTTCCGAGCGATCCTTGCTTTTTGTTCTCTCGGGATTATCCTGCAAGACCTGGACTGTTTGTTGAAGCTGTTCGTTTTTATCCTTTAGCTCCTCAATTACCCTCAGATCAGCCTGCTTCAGCCGCGCGCTCAAGACTTTTACGATTTGATAAGCTGTTAAGGGATTGTCATTGAGAATGGTGAGAAAATCTGATCTGGATAGCTGGAATACTTTGGTGGTTTTGGTTGCCTGAGCCGTTGCCGGACGCGGAGACTCGTCAATGAAGCCGGATTCTCCGAAGATATCGCCCTCTCGTCTCAGCACTCGACTGGTCTCCTCTTCTCCTTCTTTGGCTGCTCGGGTTATCTTTATCACCCCCTCCTTAATGATATAAAGAGTATCCCCCAGGGTTCCTTCCTTGAAAAGAACCTCGTCGGAAGAATAAGTCTTCTCTTTAAAAAAGCCGGAGATCTTTTTTAGACTGGAGGAATCGAGCGTGGAAAAGATCGGCGTCTTACGTAATAATTTGACTATCTCAACGGACATATTATCCCCCTGTGATTTAAGGAAGCTATCTTCCTCACATCCCCCCTTTTTATATCGACATTGAACGGCCAAGCTGAAACGTTTTTTCTCAGATCCAAGGAGTCATTGTGGCTGTCAAATCCCTGACCTGACGGGGGACTCAGGGTTCTCCGTCGGCTCTGGGAACCCGACTGGCACACAACACATCTATTCACAGCAGATAAAACGGATTAAGCAGATAATAACAGACCCAAGGAGTCAAGACAAAAAAAGGCGAAAAGAACCTAAAATTCTTTCCGCCTTTTGTTCACTACCAAATCGAAACGTTTTCTAAGCTATCAAAAAGTATGAATTGCTTCAAGCTCCTTCGCCTTTTTGCTCTGATTGATCCGGAGATTTTTACTCTGCCGGCTTCTCTTCCGACTTAGCCTTCTCGCCTTCCTTTTCCTCTTTCTCTTTTTCTTCTATCTCTTTTCTCTCTTCCTCCTCCTCGGTCTCGGTCTTCCTCTCCAGAAGATTCTCGTCGTCCTTTTTCCTCCGGAGGATGATGTAGGTTATGGTCTGGCCGGTGCTTATTATTGCCAGACCGTAAGAGAGAACCATGAAGATGACGATTATCAAAGAGATGCCTACCAAAAAACCGGCGATCTGCTGCGACCAGTTGACATAGATCCCCGGTCCAATCTCCGGAAGATGGAACCGGAAGCTTATCCCGGCGAAGACGTTGGAGAAGTAGTCCAAAAGATGCCGGGGGATGGTGATATAGGAGAAAGCATCCTCGGTGATGTCGGCAAGTTTATCCTTCATGAAAACGCCGCAAGAGACGTTTACCAGCTGGACGGCCCGGAATGAGAAGTAGCCCAAGACGAAGATCCCCAGCTTGGACATCACTCCGATAAGCCCGGTGTACACAAAATACCGCCAGGCTTGATTCCACACGGTGGAGAAGATCTGAACCAAGGTCTCGAAGGTATCCTCCTTTAATGTGGCAACCACTGCGGGAGCCAACAGCAAAGAGAAGAAGAAGATGAAGATGACGTAAGCCAAGCACAAGCCCGCGGCGAACAGGGGAACCAGATAGAAAATGCTTATGCCCAACTCTCCCACGTAGGGTATCTTCCCTAAAAGCCCGATGATGATCCCGCAGATTATCAAAAAGGCGATGAAAGCCAAAAGGGAAAGTGGTGACAGAAAAGCCGGAGCCCAGTGCTTCTTTAGGAACCGGAAAGCCTCCTTGGAGGAATAAAAATCGTCCCCCTTGAGCTGCTCGTATGTGACCTTTCCCACCATGGTGCTTGCCAGAAGCCAGCATATCAGGGCGATCAGGCAACCAAAGAGGAAGATGGCCCAGCTATACCATTCCTCAAAGGGGAAATTCGACAGCGGGAAAAGCCCGTGATATTTCCATATCCTGGAAATCTCAACACCGCTGGAGATGAACGCCACATAGGTGAATATAAGATAGCCCAGATAGCCCACCAGAAATCCGATAAACTGAAGCAATATCTTCTTGGCAGAGAGCGCCAGCCGGGGAGCCCGAAAGACGTCTCTTACATCGAAATAGAATCCAGTCATGTCAAACCTCCTATTTGAACTTGCCAGATCTTTTCATCCGAAAATTCAAGTTAGTAATTTATAAGCACATCCGAATATTTTGTCAAGAGAAATCTCTGCTCGGATCTGTTGTAATTTGCGAATGATTCGAAAGAGGAAAATCACAACTTACTGTTCCCGTGAGTGGAGGTAAGGTTTCAAGCAGTATACAACAGCTCATTCCTACGACCGGAACCTAACTTATGATCTTCGACCAAATAAGTTGACATGTTTTTTTCCACATAAGGTCAATGTTCAGTTCTCAGCCCATTTGGGCGTTAATAAGCAATCCTCAAAAAAGATTGACTTGTCCTGATGGGGCTATTATATTTGGTCAAAACTAAATTAAAGAGAGAGGAATATGAAAGCGTTAATAACAGGAATCACAGGTCAGGACGGCTCCTATCTGGCGGAATTGCTGCTGGAGAAGGGCTATCAGGTCTTCGGAATGGTAAGACGGTCGTCCACCGAGAACTTCGACCGGATAAACCATATCCGGGATAAGATCCAGTTAAGGCAGGCGGATCTTTTGGACCAGCTCTCCTTAACCCGATTGATCGATGAGTCACAGCCGGAAGAGATCTATAACTTAGCTGCTCAATCATTCGTGCCCACCTCCTGGGATCAGCCCATGTTGACCGGTGAATTCAACGCTTTGGGGGTGACCAAGCTGTTGGAGGCTATCAGGCACGTCAACCGAAAGATCAAATTCTACCAGGCCTCATCCTCCGAGATGTTCGGCAAGGTGCAACAGGTGCCTCAGAACGAAAAGACCCCCTTCTACCCCCGAAGCCCGTATGGTGTGGCAAAGGTATATGCCCACTGGATCACGGTCAACTATCGGGAAAGCTACGACATCTTTGCGGTGAGCGGAATTCTGTTCAATCACGAATCCCCCCGGCGAGGTCTGGAGTTCGTCTCCCGAAAGATCACCGACGGGGTTGCCCGAATAAAGTTGGGGCTCTCCGAAAAGCTTTATCTGGGAAATTTGGAGGCAAAGAGGGACTGGGGTTACGCCGGCGATTACGTGAAAGCCATGTGGCTCATGCTTCAACAAAAACAGCCGGAGGATTTCGTCATCGCCACCGGAAAGAACCACTCGGTCAAGCAACTGGCTCAGATCGCCTTTGAGCACGTGGGCCTGGATTATAAAAAATACGTGAAAGTCGATCCCCAGCTGGTACGTCCGGCAGAGGTGGACGTGCTTTTAGGCGATCCCTCCTATGCCCGAAAAAGGCTGGGCTGGAAAGTGGAGGTTTCCTTTGAGCAGCTAATCACCATGATGGTGGACGCGGATATGGAGCGAGTCAACAGGGAGATGAAACAGTTGTGATTGAGGGACGAAAGGGTCAAATTTCCCTCACTTTTCCGCCGGAGGCAGATTCACCTATGGCAGAAGTCCTATGCCCAGAGGGGAAGCAAACATGATCCGCTCTCCCCATAGAGACTGTATCATAATTATGTTATGAAGTTGTAGCCGCAATCTTCAGATTGCGTAAGATATTGGAATTCAAAATTACGATTTCGCAGACTAAAGTCTGCGGCTACAAAAACGGAGATTCTGACACAGCCTCATAGGGGAGAGGGAAAAAGGAAGAGGGGAAGTGATTCTATTGCCATGCTGAGCGAGCAGACGCTCGCCCGTCTGGGCGTAGCCCTGCACCAAGTGGTGCCGGGCATAGCGAAGCATCTGGTTTTAGATTCTTCATCCCGCTTCTGGTCTTCGACCCTGAGGCTCAGACCGAAGGGCGGAATTCAGAATGACACAAAAGAGAAAAATGAGTATGAAGGTTTTAATCACAGGCATTTCCGGGTTTGTGGGTTCACATCTGGCAGAGTTGATTTTAAAAAGAGGGGATGAGGTGTTCGGGACTCACCTGCCCGGGGAGAGCCTGGAGAATGTCCTTAAAATCAGACGAAGCCTGCACCTTTCCGACTGCGACGTCACCCGAATCGATCAGTTATCCCAAGTGGTAAAAAGGACAAATCCCGACTTAATTTATCATCTGGCAGCCTTAAGCTCTGTGGGAAAATCGTTTTCTCATCCGCTGGAAACCATCCAGACCAATGTCCTGGGGACATTGAATCTTCTGGAGTCCTCCAGAGGGCTTAAAAAGCAGGTTAAGGTGCTGGTGGTGGGATCAAGCGACATGTATGGAAAGGTATCGCCTGAGGAAGTCCCCATAACTGAGGAAAGACCTCTTCTTCCCGTCAGCCCTTACGGCATGAGCAAAGCGGCGTGTGATCTATTGGCATACCAGTATTTCTCATCTTACGGGATTTTTGTCATTCGGGCAAGAGCTTTCAATCACACCGGTCCCAGACAGAACACCGGCTTTGTCATCCCCGATTTTGCCTCCCAGATAGCCCAGATCGAGGCTGATCCTTTGGCTCCGATCTTGAAGGTGGGCAATCTCTCCAGCAAAAGGGACATCTCAGACGTAAGAGACGTAGTGAGGGCTTACGTTTCCCTGATGAGCCGGGGAAAAGCAGGCGAAGCCTACAATGTATGCTCACAAAAGGCGTATAGCATAAAAGATGTACTCAAAGATCTGCTCAGATTGTCGAAAAAGAAGATAGAGGTGGAGGTGGACGAAAAAAAGAACAGGCCGGCGGAGATTCCCATCCTTGAGGGTGACAACTCCAGGATAAGAAAGGTAACCGGCTGGAAACCAGAAATTCTTTTCAAGCAGACACTGGAAGATACTTTGAACTACTGGAGAGAAAAACACGGCGTTTCTTAGCTTTAACTTTAGCCCGTGTGATTTAAGACAACGGTTAGAACAGAAGACTGTAATCGTTTCATCAGGAGGCACGACTTGTATAAGAGATTGGAGAAAAAAATAAAAAACAGAACCGCAGTGGTGGGGATCATCGGGATGGGATATGTGGGGCTCCCCCTGGCGGTGGAGCTGGGCCGGGAGAACTTCAAAGTCATCGGAATCGACATATCGGTTAACAAGGTAAATCTGATAAACTCAGGCAAATCGGACATCGACGACGTTAAGGACAAAGATCTAAAACCTCTGGTAAAGGCGGGAAAGATCAAAGCCACCATCGACTTTGCCGGGCTGAAGAAGATAGACTGTGTAGCCATCTGCGTTCCCACCCCCCTGAGCAAGACCAAAGATCCGGACGTTTCCTACATCCTGGCCGGGGTGAGCCAGGTTCAGGAATACCTGCATCCGGGACAACTGGTGATTTTGGAAAGCACCACCTCTCCGGGAACCACCGAAGAGTTGATTTTGCCCATGCTGGAGGAAACCGGTCTGAAGGTGGGCCAGGACTTCTTCTTGGCCTTTTCCCCGGAGAGGGTCGATCCCGGGAATAAGAGATTCACCACCAAAAATACTCCCCGGGTGGTGGGAGGTATCACTCCCTGGTGCACAAAAATCGCCAAGCTCTTCTACGAGCAGACCATCAGCCAGGCCGTTCCGGTCTCCTCCACCAAGAGCGCGGAGATGGTCAAGCTACTGGAGAACACCTTCCGCTCGGTAAACATCGGACTGGTCAACGAGGTGGCTCTGATGTGTGATAGGTTGAAGATCGACGTGTGGGAGATAATCGATGCCGCCAACACCAAACCTTTCGGGTTCATGCCGTTTTATCCCGGACCGGGTTTGGGGGGGCACTGCATTCCCATCGATCCGCATTACCTCTCCTGGAAACTCAAATCTCTGAATTATTACGCCAGATTCATCCAACTGGCCGGGGACATAAATTCCCGCATGCCGGAATACGTGGTGGAGCGGATCAATCGAGCCTTGAACGGGAACGAAAAAAGCCTTAAAGGGTCGAGGATTCTGGTGTTGGGGGTGGCATATAAAAAGGACATCAAAGATGTGAGAGAATCCCCGGCCTTAGACGTGATCAAGCTATTGCAGAACGCCGGAGCAAAGGTGGAGTATAACGACCCGTACGTCCCCTCCATCCGCATGGACGACTCGGAGATGAAATCGGTGAAGTTGACCCGAAGGCTTCTGCAGGACTCGGATTGCGTGGCCATCCTGTCCGACCATTCTGCCTACGACTATGACCTTATCGTTCGAAACGCACCATTGGTGATGGATACCCGCAATGCCACCAAAAACGTGAAAAAGAATCGGGAGAAGATCGTTAAGCTGTAAGATAAACTCACCTACCTGATTTTTTGATTGTTCGGTGATCATGTTCAAATGTTTGTGCCCGATCAGAAGATTCAAAAAAGAGCAGTAGTCAGCTTTCACTGTTGCATTGACTGAAGAACTGGATCTTGAGCGGAACTGAGAGAATTTGGTGAAGAAAGCTTTAAAAATCGTCCTTTTATCTTTTCTGTTATCGCCTCTTTTATCTCTCCCCTCAGAAGCCACCCTGTTGGAGAATATCCCCCTGGACAGTTGGGTGTATGACGTGGTGGATGAACTTCACTGCCAGGGATTCTTTTCCTCACTTCATAAGAATGCAAAACCATACACCCGGGGTGAAATCGCCTCTTTGGTTTTGGAGGTGAATTTAAAGCAAAAGCTAAATGATCAGAAGCTTAGTGACTCGCAACTCTGGCTGTTTGACAAGTTGAACCAGGAATTCAGCTATGAGTTGCAGGAACTCTATTATAAGAATCAGGAAATGGCGGGGGATGGGCATACTCTGAGGTACGGAATCAGCCCGGTGTTTCACTCCACCTTAGCCGAGGGCGATAGCTCTTACGGGCGATTGCAGGCAAGATTTGAAGCCAGCTTACAGTTTGACAAAAGGTTTATTCTAAAAGACCGGGTGGTGATAGACACCAAGGCGGAAAAGGAGAGAAGGTACAAAGGGAGACAGTGGAAGCACCATTTAACCGGCGTGCTGGATGAAGCATACGCTAATGTAAACCTGGATTATTTCCATCTTCTTTTGGGAAGAGATCATATAAGATGGGGACCGGGAAGGGAGGATGTGCTTTTGCTCTCCGATCATATCCCTCCCTTTGATATGATTAAGGCGGAAGGGAAGCTGGGCTCTTTTAAGTTGATCTATTTCACCACCATCCTGGATCAGGTCTGGTCGGAAGATTACCGTTCCTGGGCTAAAAGATATCTCTCCGGCCATCGTCTTAACTTGAAACTTAAAATGGGCGTGGAGATGGGAATATCGGAGGTGATTCTTTATGGCGGGGAGAATCGTCTTCCTGAACCTTATTATCTGAATCCCCTTCTGCCCTACTATGGAGAACAACATAACAGCGGTCTGGATGATAATATCCTGTGGAGCTTCGACATAGCACTCTCCACGTTCAGGAA
>CAYOSZ010000007.1:0-8570 GCA_964406715.1 uncultured Ignavibacteria bacterium
CTTCAGATAAAAACAAGTAGGGCAAAATCTTCTTTCGCCCCTCCCTGGAATGCACACCACCCACATTGACCGACTCGACTTTTACCCCGTTTTCCATCATTCTCAGAATATCAAACGGAGAATCTACCAGAATGATGGTCCTGTTTCCTTCAAATCCGTTCTGGAGTATCTTTTTGGCGGCCTTATCTACCGGCAGGATGGCGGCTTTGATCTCCGGGGGAACGCAAGCTAAATACAGCTCCCTTTCCCATTGATTGGAGGCAACCTGATCGTTAACCAGCACTACCTGATCAAATCTCAAGCTGTTACCCCAACCCACCACCACCTGACCGTGAATCAATCGTTCATCTACTCTATATAATAAGATCGGCATTAACTTCCGGTTCTTATTCCTTTCTCCCCCTCCTGTTTGACTAAAGGGACCAACTCCTCAACGGGAAGAGACGCCCTCAGGCTGAAGAATTTGACCAGCATGGGCAGATTCACTCCGGTGATTACGGCGCTTTTTTGCCCGTCCTGGTCCACTGTTGCAGCGACCCTTTTGGCAGTCTGCCAGCAGCTTGTTCCGAACATATCAACGAATATGACTATTCCGTCCTGGTGGGCTTTCTGATTCACCTTCTTCTGCAAAGCCGAGAACAACTCCTCCTTCCCCAGGCCGGAATTGGATATGACCGAGATTCCCTTTTGTCTTCCCATTATTCCTTCCAGGGTATCTTTCAGTGCGAAACCGAGATCACCATGAGTTAATATTACGCAGCCGATCATAAAAAATACTTGTTTTGCCCTTAATCTTAAATTTCGGTCGATTAGACGGGTTGGATAAAGGATGAACCGACCTTATCCTCAGCGGGAAGGTTTACTACTCAAGGTCGCTTTCCAGAAACTCTCCTATCACCTTTCTTCTATAGATCTCCTCGGAGTGTCTTTTGGAGAACTCCTTGGCACTGTCTTCTCCGTAGACCTTCAGCATGTGATTCATGGCGATCACCTCGGAGATAACCGTGATGTCCTTTCCCGGGGAAACCGGTATGGTCACCATTGGAATCTCCACTCCCAGGATGGTGGTATAGGTGTCCTCCACGCCCAACCTTTCGAACTCGACCTGATCATCCCAGTGCGCCAGATTGACCTGGACCTCAATTCTTTTCTGCATCCGGATGGCCCGGATGCCAAACAGCTTCTCGATGTTTATGATTCCGATGCCGCGCACCTCCATATGGTGCCCTAAAAGCTCATTTCCGGTGCCCACCAGAATCTGGGGTGCCTTGCGGATTATCTGCACCACGTCATCTGCCACCAGACGATGTCCCCTTTCCACCAGATCCAGGGCGCATTCGCTTTTTCCCACCCCGCTCTTACCGGTATACAGAAGGCCCACCCCATATACATCCACTAAAGTTCCGTGGATGGTGGTGTGGGGAGCAAAAAGGTTATCCAGAAACACGCCCAAGCGATTAATGAACTCAACCGTGGAGAGTCGGCTGGAAAAAACGGGCACGCCTTTCTCGTTGGCAATCTCCAAAAGCTCTGCGGGAGGAGTGATTCCCTTGGTGATTATCACACAGGGTAGGTCGAACCGGAAAATATTTTCCACCGCCCTTTTTCGTTCTGACTGGTCTCTGGTGGATAGAAATGACATCTCCGTCTCTCCCAGAACCTGAGTCCGTTGGCCTGCAAATCTCTCAACAAACCCGGCTAAGGCTAATCCGGGACGATGAATCTCGTTGCCGGGCAATATCTTTTTCAGCCCGTTTTCGCTGGTCAGCAGAGACAGTTCAAAAACCTCCTTTTTCTCCCTGTACATTTTTTCTACGGTGATGACCTCCAAATAAAACCACTCCTTTCGCCTTTGGACCGGTAGCTTTGCTTATCTGCCGGATGAATTCCGGATTTCGTCTGGTTGCGGTTACATCTTTTCTTACTCTTCATCGACGGAGGAGGCTTCGGCTCCCCTCTTGAGGGGGGAAGCCTTTTGGGCTTTCTTGGCCCTCTTGTCCTTGAGCCTCTCCTTGTATCTTTTGAGTTGAGTCTCCATCTTATCTATCACTTTTTCCACAGAATCATACATGTCAAAAGAGTTATGCTTGCTGGTCAGAACGGTACCGTAGACTTTCATCTTCAACTCCGCAGTCATTCTCGATTTTTCCATTTCCATGATCAGGTGGGAATCAATGATGTGGTTGAAATATTTCTCCAGCTTCCCTATTTGCTTTTCCGCAAAATCTCTCAAGTCGTCGGTTAAATCAAAATGACGCGCGGTGGTTCTGATCTGCATACGACCTCCTTTCATTTTGTTAACTCTCAGAGAAACCATGCCGGTCTGGAAAAAGTCAGAAAGCTTGGCATTTACCACAATACTTCATTGTCTACCCGGCCTTTTGGGTTTAGCATATTTTTTAAATTTGAAAAATGATGAGGATTTTCGCATCTGCTTGAGGAGAAAACCACTTAATCTTGAATCCTTCATAAAAACCGTCTGCCTAAGGAAAAGCGTGCCGGATGAAGGTCAGCTCAGCTTGAGAATTTGTCGTTTCCCCGGAAAGGGTTCAAAACAATCAAGATTTGAAAACCAGACCCCGCCTCCTTGTCAGGGGAGAGGCACTCAGGTTGAATCGCTTGTGGTGAGATTCACCGTCTCCCCGGCGGGATCCTTGGTTTGAGCCTTAACCATCCTTTTGCGGAAGCGAGCCGGCATGATTTTCAACTCCTCCCTGTATTTGCTGACCGTTCTCCGGGCAAGGTTTATTCCCTCTTTCCTGAGAAGCGCATATATCTGCTGATCAGACAGAGGTACGACGGGATCCTCCTTTTTGATGAGATCGGAGATGAATTGTTTAACGTGTCGTTTGGAGGTCTCCTCCCCGTTTTCTCTGGGCACACCGGTATTGAAGAAGTACTTGATTTCGAATATCCCCTGAGGAGTCTGGACGTATTTGCCATTGGATACCCGGGAGATGGTGGCCACGTTCATTCCAACTCTTTCCGCGATCGCCTCCATGGTGAGAGGTTTAAGCTGGGAGGGACCATGCTCAAAGAATTCCCTCTGCTCCTCCACGATCTTACCCATCACCTTAATCATGGTGGAACGCCTTTGATTTATGGCGTTCATAAGCCAGCGGGCTTTCTCTAATTTCCCCACCAGGTAGTTTTTGGTCTCTTCGGATTTAAGGGAGTCTTTCTTCATAAGCGTCCGGTAGGTATGATTGATTCTCAGTCGGGGCACGTTTTTATCGTTATGAAACACCACGAACTCATCCCCGATCTTCTCCACGATCAAATCAGGCACCACCGGAGTAGCCGAAGGGGCGAATCGGCCCATGGCCGGTCGGGGATTCAACATCTTTATGAAGTCCATGGCGGATTGAACTTCTTCAAAGCTCACTCCCAAACTCTTGGAGAGCTGGGTGAAACTCTTTTTCTCTAGGTCGCTTAGGTGATCCTTTACGATGCGGAAAGCCAGACTATCCTCAAATCCCTTTTCCTTAAGCTGAATCAAAAGGGACTCTCTTAAGTCTCTTGATCCCACACCCAGAGGATCGAAGGTCTGAATGATGGAGAGTATCTTTGATACCTGCTCCGGTGACGTGTCTAAGGAACTTGCCATTTCCTCCACCGAGCAAACCAGATAACCGTTTTCGTCTATGTTCCCGATGATATACTCACCGATCACAATCTCCTCTTGGCTTAACCGGCTCAGATGAAGCTGGTCCATTAAGTGTTCATATAAATTCTTCTCCGATGCCGGAGTTTCATGAAGCCTCTCCTCCTCTGATTCCTTTTCCCGTCTGGGGTAGAAATTCCCCTCGTCTCTTAAGTAATCTTCCCAGTTGATCTTATCCAGTTGAGGGTCGGTTCCATCTCCTTCCCCTTCCGCCGTAGTGCTCAACTCCTCATCCGGCTCTTCTTTGTTGTCCGCCTCCTCCAGAAGAGGATTGGTGGAAAGCTCATGCCTGACCAGCTGTTCCAATTTCAGTATGGGCATCTGCAGAAGCTTCAACGACTGAATAAGCTGCGGAGCCAGCTTCATCTGCAGTTTCATATGCATCTCCAGCTTCATGATCGCCTCACCTGAATAATGATCTGCTCACCCGAAGAAACGGGCGTTAGTTTTGACTTTGTTTCTTTAGTTTATCTGCCCTAAATCGGGCTCACATCTTTAAGATAAGCAAAAAATGTCATTTGGCAAACTCTTTATAGATATATCGGGAGCAAGTGAGTTTCAGTTTAACTTGAACTTCTCCCCCAAGTATATTTTCCTTGCCTCCGGGTCGGATGCCAGAAACTCAGCGGTTCCGGATTTCAAGATCTCTCCGTCGCACATGATGTAAGCTCGATCCGTAATGGAGAGGGTCTCCCGCACGTTGTGATCGGTGATTAAAATCCCCAGGTTTTTCTCCTTCAGGCGGTAGATGATCTTTTGGATGTCCTCCACCGCGATAGGGTCGATTCCGGAGAACGGCTCGTCCAAAAGCATGAATTTGGGCCGGTTTGCCAGCGCCCGGGTTATCTCCGCTCTCCTCCTTTCACCCCCGGAGAGGGTGTAAGCTTTATTCTTTGCCAGATGAGATATGTCCAGTTCCTGCAAAAGACCTTTCAGTCTTTTTTCCCTTTCCTCTTTGGGGATACTCTGCATCTGGAGGATGGCCAAGATGTTTTGCTCCACACTTAATTTACGAAATATGGAGGGCTCCTGAGAGAGGTATCCGATTCCCCGACGAGCTCTTTCATACATGGGAAGGTGGGTTATGTTTTCATTATCCAAAAGAATTTTGCCTCCCTCCGGCTTGATGAAGCCTATGATCATATAGAAGGTGGTGGTTTTTCCCGCCCCGTTGGGACCCAAAAGCCCCACTATCTCCCCCTGCTTAAGGTGAATGGAGACGTCATTCACCACTTTCCTTTTTTTGTAAATCTTTACCAGACTCTCCGACCGAAGTGTCAGCGAAAGCTCATTCATCCATTACCCTTATGCTTCTTTAAGTGATATCAAGTTTTCTTTTGCCCGTTTGCATGATCGAACTCATAAGATCACAGGCTGTCCTTTAAGTCTTCCTCCGGCAACTCTTTTATCTTCCCCCTCACCCTTTTTTTGATCACGAAATGTTTAAGTTCCTGATCCGTCTCCAATCCATATCCGGTGATTATGTCTTTGTCCTTGGTGATGGTGACGAAATCATCGGTGACGATTTTGGCATTCTGTGGATCCCATCTTAAGCTCTGGGTCTCAAGTTTTATTCCCTCATCCGTGGTCACCACCACGTTCCCCGAAGCTTCAAATTTCTGCTTTCTCTCCTGAATCACCCCGCTGTCTGCCACCAGGACCGAAGTGTGACTTCCGTTTTTGCCATAAAAATCGACGTGCAGTTTTGTGGCTTTTTTCAAATCGAGCTTCTCGTAAACGGCCACGTATTCGGCAAAGATCGTCGCCGATCTTATTCCCTCCTCGCTGAAGGTGATGGTCGAATTCTCCATGATCTGATCGGGTACGTTCAGGGCAGGTACCGGAGAATTCGATTCATCCTTGCTGCAAGTCCAGCTAAGGGACATCAACAAAACTGCCGTCATGATGATTTCTTTTTTCATAAGCCTTTCCGACTCAAGATACGAAAACATTCTTGCTCGTCAAGGGATTTCGGTATGAGATTTTCCTACCCTACACCATATCAGATGTCTGAAGCAATTTCCCCACGTGATATCAAGATACTGACGCCTGCCCCTCCAGACAGGCAGAAATATCGGATTTGTCACGGGAATTGCTTGACAATCAGAAGAAAGCACGTATATTAAAATTAGCTTTATCGCTTGAAAGGGGAGACCATAATCCTTTGCTTTTAGTTTTTGATTTCTGCCGTTGGTTTAATCATCGCCTGGCTGAACGTCAAAAGATAATTCTCAGCCCTGTCAGGAGAATGATAAAGCCGGCTTTTTTGGTCTTCAGTCTGATTGAAATCGGACGATAAACCTTTCAAGCGAAGGAGTCGGGAAAATGAAATCCAGGATATTTACCTTTTGTTCCCTTTTTTGTTTTCTCTTCATTTTTTATTTTTCTTCTCCTTTCCATAGTCCAGGAACCCAATCCATACAGGCACAAGCCTTAGATCAGAAAATTGATCAGATGGCTAAGCCAGGACAGGACGGTGTTTATTCTCTCGGTTCATTTTCTGATGGTCAGCCCGACACTACTGATGTTGCCATCACATACGGCACTATCTATCCGGGGCATACCGGTGGGATAGAGGTGAAAATGAAAAATCCGGTAAGCATAGCCGGATTCAGCTTCGAGATCACCATCGATCCTCTGGATTTAGCCGATTTCTCCACCGTGCGGGTTTACGTTGACAGCATGGACACCTGCCCCGCCCTGGAGGAGACCTGCTGGTATTACTTTCCCATACGAGAGTGCCTGATCGAGCCCGGTCCCGCAATATCGGGCTGGTCTTTTCTTGAGGCTCATGGTGCGGTTGGAGACACCTCCCAGCCGGACTGTGATATCGTTTGGGTACTTGGTCTGGCAATTTTCGGAGACCCCGTTCCTCCGGACCCCAATTACCAGTCGCTATTTCGGTTGGGGGTGGACGTATCATGTGTGCCCGACTCTTTGACTTACAGAACTATTGGTTTTGGTTTTACCGGGGACCTGTCTGATCCAAATGGACAGCCCGTGCCCCTTCGGACTCATCCCGGTGAGTTGGCCATCTGGTGGAGCGTTCCCGGAGACGTGAACAATGACAGCCTGGTGAATGTGGGCGACGTCGTCTCTCTGGTCAACTACCTGTACAGAAGCGGGCCTGATCCGTGCGTGATGGAGGCAGCGGATCCGAATGCAGACTGCCAGGTGAACGTTGGAGATGTGATCTTTCTGATCAATTTTCTTTATCGAGGAGGTTCCCCGCCCGCCCACGGATGTGCGCATTGACCGGGATTCCTGCGTTTTCTTTAGCCTTTTCCCCCCTAAGCTCATTCCCCGTAGAAGAGTAAACCCATAGCTTGTAAGCAAACTGAAACATAAACAGAAATCTTGATTTTCTGCTTCCTTAACTTGTACACAGCAGATAAAGGCATATACTCTCCCGCGCTGATAGGGGAGAATCCGAGGAAAGCACCTCGATTTTACTTGACAAGATAAGAGTGGAGAATATATTAATTAATGTAAACAAACAACAAGATAAATCTCATAAATACACAGCAGTGTTTTACATTTTGGCAAGTCATACGCTGCCAGAAAGCATCATACCTGCTACTGAGCAGCATCGAACCCGGAGGTTAAGATGAAACGGAATTCGCTCATTTTGAGTTGGCTGGTTCTGGTGATCTTGTTCTTTTTCGGCCAAAGCTGGGCGCAATGCCCCGAGGACCCAAACGATAACGGAGTATGCGATACCCTGTATGTCGAAATCTGGCCTGAAGATGACTGGGTTTGGACATTGCCATTCCAGGTCCGTTTTCCCATCCGGGTGACCCATGATATCTCAGACCCGAGTATCGACTCCCTTATCGGTCTGGTGATTCCGCTGCGTTATACTTCCAGCAATCCGACAGCCAACATAACCGTTGATCCTGCCAGAAACAAGTGCGGGTCGCAGGATGTGTTTCGTCCCTATCACAATGTATTGTATGACCTGAACCTCAGCATCTTTCGCGATCTTCCCAGCATGGAAGATCCACAGGAGCCCAACTGGATGATGGATCTTAGCGATATGGGAGGGGGTCAGGTGTGGGACAGCCGGATTTTAGATCTGAGTCATCCAGGAGAAGCCCGGTTCTCCGTGGTGGCAACCGGCGCTGAGGATCAGAGGTTTCCTGAAGGAAGCCGCATTCTGGTAGCAACCATAACCTTTACCATCTATGATACGACCACAATTTGCATCGACACCTGCTTCTGGCCACCCAGTGGTCGTCTGACTTTTGCCAGGTTCGATGCTCAGACCTACATCCCCAGGCACTTCATGCCCTTTTGCCAGGAGATTAACATGCTGTGCAATATGCCCCCCCAATTCTACAACGGCCCGGGGGACCAATGGCACCACTCGGTTGGACATTATAATGGGGGAAGCTTCGAGGTGGGACATGTGTGCGGCATCATGACGGCTGTTTCGGCTGATTTCGTCGGTGAAGGCGTGGAGAACGTGACGGTTTTCCTTAACGGAAGTCTACCCGCCTATTCGATTGAGGGGCACGTCGAGTATGATGTGGTCGACTCTTGCCAGTCCGGAGGGACGGTGACCATCATAGGCCAGAGCAATAACGGAACCGCCTACCACGAGTTCACCATCTATCTTCCCAACGAACCACCTCATCTGACCTTGTCGGATACCTGGCGTGCTCTGGCTGGTTATACCATGTTATTGAAGGTTACCGGAGTTGACCCGGATGGGGATATCATGGGAGATATCGAGCTGGATGCTTTCTGGTACGAGGGGGATTCCCTTAAGCCTCCTGCCAACCCGCCTTCTTATGAACCTGGAAATCCGGGTATTATGACCTGGGCTTTTGCCGGGTCTGACACCGGGGTTTGGATTTGTTTGTTTTCGCTGAGTGATTCGTGTGGTGCGGAGGGTAAAGACACT
>CAYOSZ010000007.1:8580-15760 GCA_964406715.1 uncultured Ignavibacteria bacterium
CTGGCCATTGGGGTGGGATTGATTTTTTGTGGGGATTTTACGGGTGACGGAGAAATCAACGTTGGGGATTTAGTCTGCCTTGTCAGTTATCTTTACCGGCAGGGTTTTCCTCCGGAACCGTTATGCAAGGGTGATGCTAACGGGGATGGTTCGGTAGACGTTGCTGACGTGGTTCTTCTGGTCAATTATCTTTATAGGAGTGGTTCTGCACCCTGCTTTGACTGTTGTGCTGAAGGATCTTAATGGTCACCTTTAACTCTGAATTTATCTTATTGATTAACGTGCTTCGTTAATTCTTGTTGAACATAAACTGTGAATCGTCCCACTGCCAGAATATTAGTAGCGGGGCGTTTTTTTGTTTGCATGGAGGGAAAATTTGTATATTTTTCTCACGGCGATGCCAACAAAAAATATCGGGTTAGTTTTGGTAAGATATTCTGAAGGAAATGATAACTTGAATTGCTCTTTATTTTAGTCAGGAGGAACTTTGGAGCATACGGCCAAAATCCTTTTTGATCTGCTGATAATGTTTGCTGCAGCCAAGATCATGGGAGAGATCTTCGAAAGGATAAAACAACCGGCGGTGGTGGGGGAGATTCTGGCGGGAATCATTTTGGGTCCCTACATATTCGGTTTGATAAATCCTGCCAGTACAGAGACCTTCTACGTTTATCGGGTTATAGCCGAGATCGGAGTTATCATTCTTCTCTTCTCCATAGGCTTGCATATCAAGGTAGACGACATATTGGCAGTGGGGCGGACTTCCTCCGTGGTGGCGATTTTGGGAGTAATACTCCCTTTCTTTTTTGGGTATCTTTTTACCCTTACCTCAGAGCACACCACTGCAGAGGCGCTGTTCATCGGAGCGGCTATGGTGGCCACCTCGGTGGGGATTACCGCCCGGGTGTTCGCCGATCTGGGGATTTTGGATTCCCGGGTGGCCAAGGTGATCTTGGGGGCGGCAGTGATCGACGTTCTTTTGGGGCTTTTAGTTTTGGGCGTGGTTACCGGGGTAGGTCAAGGAACCATCTCTTATGTTGGGATAACGCTGCTCACCCTGGAGGCGGCAGGATTTATCCTTTTGCTTATCGTGCTGGGCAAGCGGGTGATCTGCAAGATGGGTCCGGGGCTCTCTTGGTTTAAGTTGAAAAACGCACCTTTTGCTCTGGCTCTTCTTTTGTGTCTGGGTCTCTCCGCCGTAGCCAGCTATATTCACTTAGCCGCCATCGTGGGCGCTTTCATGGCGGGAATGGTCCTAGCTGAGCTAAATGTGGAGTTCAAGTTCTCAGTGAAATTCGAATCCCTTTATGACTTTTTGGTCCCCTTCTTCTTCGTGGTAATGGGAACCCAGGTGGATTTAACCGTCTTCACCAAATTCAATCTCATCGGGGCGGCATTGATCCTCACCCTGTTCGCCATTTTCGGAAAACTGATCGGATGTGGGGTGGGGGCTTTTGGCATGGGCTGGAAGGAGGCTTCCCTGGTGGGTGTAGGGATGGTACCCCGGGGAGAGGTGGGGATGATCGTGGCTTCAATCGGTTTGAGTATGGGGGTTATCTCCACCGACCTTTATTCCATAGTGATCTTCATGGTGATAGCCACCACCATTCTCACTCCACCGGTTCTGGCAAAGATGATTTCCAGGGGATTTTTCAAGAGGGATGAGGAGAGAGTAAAGGAAAGGGAGAAAGAAGAGGATTTGCCCGTTGATTTATGAGCCGAAAGACAAAAGAGAACTGATTACCAGGGAGTGAATTCCGGGAGGGATTTGGTTTGGATTTGGAAAAAAAGCTAAAAGTTGTGGTGATGATCTTAGTGGTGGTGATCATCTTTGGCACCGTGGGATACAGCGTTATAGAGAGGTGGCCTCTGCTGGATGCCCTTTACATGACCTTTATCACTCTTTCGACAGTGGGATTTAAGGAGGTGTATGCGCTTTCACCCGCCGGAAGGATGTTCACCATTCTGCTTATCGTGGTGGGGGTGGTCGGGGCGGCTTACACTCTGAGGGTTTTGGGAGAGTGGATAGTGGAAGGAGAAATGAAAAAACTTTTAGGGAGACGAAAAATGCAGAAAGGTTTGAAGGAGTTGGTGGATCATTATATCGTCTGCGGGTTCGGCCGGGTGGGAAGGCGGGTGGCTCAGGAACTGTGCAATCGCAGGGTCCCATTTGTGGTCATCGACAACGATCTCCAAAGGATCGAGCAGGCGGAAAAAGACCGGTTTATGTTCGTCCAGGGAGATTCCACCGCCGACCAGACGCTGGTCGATGCAGGGATAGAGAGGGCCAAAGCTCTCATAACCGCGGTGGCCAACGAGGCGGACGGTGTGTTTATCGTCCTGTCCGCCCGCCAGCTCAATCCCCAGCTTTTGATCACCGCCCGAGCAGAAACGGACGAGGGTAAAAAGAAACTTCTGCGGGCCGGAGCCAACAAGGTGATTTCCCCCTATAAGATCGGTGCCGTAAGGATGGCTCTCACCACCTTGAGACCCAATCTGGTCGATTTCATGAAGGTGATCACCTTTGATAAGGACACCGGGCTGACCATCGAGGAGATACAGATAAAGCCGGGCTCACCCATGATCAACTCCACCCTCAGGGATTGCCCCATCCGCAAAGAATTCGGGGTCATGGTGGCGGGCATAAAGAAGGTGGGCAAAGACGTCTTTTTGAATCCCTCGCCGGAGACGAAAATCGAAGGGGGGGACATTTTGATCGTGATCGGAGAAAAGGAAGGACTGGAAAAGCTGGAAAGGTTATACGGGGGTTGATAAATTCACAGAAGGGGATAATAGATGTCCGAGTTGCGACTGAATAGAGCTACAAAAGAATGGATCATCGTAGCCACAAAGAGAGCCAAAAGACCCCACCAGTTTCACATAGAATCACACAGAGAGAAACTCCTCCCGTTCGATCCGAGCTGCCCTTTTTGTCCCGGCAATGAGAAACAGACCCCGCCGGAAGAATATGCGCTTAAGGAAAAGAATTCCAGACCTAACCAGCCCGGCTGGCAGATAAGAGTCGTGTCCAACAAATATCCGGCGCTCAATCCAAAAGAAAGGTGGGGAAAAATCACCGGTGAGTTCTTTAAGAAGACGTCCGGTATGGGAAAGCACGAGGTGATCATCGAAACTCCCCGGCATAACCAGACGCTGGCAACTTTGGGTTTGAAGCGAGTGGAGCAGATCTGCCTGGTATATCGAAGAAGATATCTGGCTCTGGAAAAAGACAGAAGGTTCAAGCTGGTTTTGATCTTCAGGAATCACGGCATGACGGCCGGAACCTCCTTAAGACATCCCCATTCCCAGGTGATAGCCCTTCCCCTGGTTCCGGCCAGCGTAAGGCATCTTCTGGAGGAAGCCATGAAATATTACGATGACCACGGATCCTGCGTTTTCTGTGACATGATGAGCCAGGAGCTGGCAGCCAAGAAGAGGATAATCGTCCAAAACAAAAACTTCGTGGCTTTTCATCCTTTTGCATCCCGGAGCCCTTTTGAGACCTGGATTATACCCAAAAAACATAACGCCTGTTTCGGAAGCGCCTCGGAAAAGGAAGTGAGATCTTTGGCTGTTGTTCTTAAGCGGGTATTGGGAAGGATGCATGATAAGCTGGGTGATCCCGACTACAATCTCATAATCCGAAACGCTCCGATTAAGGACGCTCAGGAGGATTATTACCACTGGTACGTTCAGATTCTGCCCCGCCTGAGCACTCCCGCCGGCTTTGAATTGGGTTCCGGCGTCTACATCAATTCCAGCCTACCGGAAGACACTGCTGAGTTTATGAGAAAGTGAAAAACGTCCGCAGTCGGTCGTCCTTCGATTTCGCTCCCTTCGGGTCTGAACCTTCCCTCGACACTGAGCCTCGGGACGAAGTGCAGGGTCAAAGACAGGACAAGTCCGCCGTCTGCCGCCAAAAAAAGGGGTTAAGGGATCAAGAATAAAGAGTTTCGCGTAGCGGAGCCTTTATGGCTCCGCAGAGGCTTTCGAGAATGGAGTAAATTGAAATGAGTGTAGTTGCAAGGGGAAATAGTTGGTGACCTTTAGCTTAACCTATCTGTGTTCTCAGCCCATTTGGGCGTTAGCACCTAAACCTGACTGAAGTCAGTTTGAAAAAAGATAAAACCTGCGAAAACATAAAGTCAATGTCCGGTTCTAAGCCACTTTAGTGGCGTTGATACCTAAACCTGACTGAAGTCAGTTAGAACACTATTTAGTTGCGAGGGAAAAAATATTTGATGACCTTTAGCTTAACCTGTCTGTTGATGATGGCCAGTGGTTAAATCCCTGTCCCATCGCTGAAGAGTTTAGCGGTTTATGATGAAAGAGAACAGTACTTAACTGATTCGCCTTAAAAGCGAACGCTCCCATATTTTGAATGGAAAAAGACGAAAAATCAAAAACAGCTTCATTCTCTGAAGATCAGATCATAGTCCAGGAGAAATTAACTGGTGCTGAGATAAGATTCGAGAGGTGGCGTAAGACCACAGGATTATTTTTGGGTCCTCTTGTTTTCCTTCTTCTCCTCCTTCTTCCCTTTTCGAATTTGACTCCTCCGGCACATAAGCTATTTGCCATTCTGGGATTGGTGTTAACCTTCTGGCTGACCGAACCGATTCCCATCCCCATCACCGCTCTTTTGGGAGCTGCGCTTTGTGTAATTCTGGGGGTGGGTTCGGATAAAGAAGTTTTAGCCCCGTTCGCTCACCCCATAGTCTTCCTCTTCATCGGGAGCTTCATCATAGCCGAGGCCATGAAGGTCCACCGGCTGGATCGGCGTTTCGCCTATGCCATTCTTTCCTTCAGCTGGGTGGGAAGCAGTTCCTATCGCCTGCTGTTTGCCATCGGGCTCATCTCCGCTGCTCTTTCCATGTGGCTTTCCAACACCGCCACCACCGCCATGATTTTTCCCATCGCTTTAGGAATACTCCGGGCCTTAGAGGAGATAAATGAACGGGCCAATTTCAGAAAACTGGGAACGGGAATGATGCTTCTGGTGGCTTATGCAGGATCGGTGGGGGGGATAGCCACGCCGGTGGGAACCCCGCCTAATCTCATCGGGATTGGAATGATAGATCGCCTGCTGGGAGAAAAGATATCCTTTTTCCATTGGATGAGTTTTGCACTTCCGGTGACCCTGGTGATGTTTCTTGTTCTCTTCCTCTTAATTATAATATTACATCCTCCGGAGTTGAAGAGACTTTCGGGAATTCGGGAATACATAAGAGAAAGAAAAGACCAATTAGGGAAATGGAGTAGAGGGGAGAAAAATGCATTGGTGGCTTTCGGGATTGCAGTAGCCTTATGGATTCTGCCCGGATTGTTTGCGGTATTGGGGGTGGGATTTTCCCAGTATCGGGTTTTCTTCAAGTCTCATTTTCCGGAAGGCATAGCCGCACTGGTGGCCGCCTCATCTTTATTCCTTTTGCCGGTCAACTGGAAAAAGAGGGAGTTTACCATAAGCTGGAAACAGGCGGCGAAGATAGATTGGGGAATCATCATCCTGTTCGGCGGCGGGCTCACCCTGGGCAGCTTGATGTTTTCAACCGGCTTAGCGGATGCGATTGGCTCGACTTTAGCGGACGTAACCGGTGCCAGCTCTCAATGGGGGATCACTTTTCTGGCGATACTTCTGGGGGTCATCATGAGCGAGACCACCTCCAATACCGCCTCGGCCAATATGGTGATACCGGTGATGATCGCCATCGCCCAAACATCGGGAGTGAGTCCCCTCCCCCCTGCCCTGGGCGCCTGTCTGGGTGCCAGCTTTGGATTCATGTTGCCCGTCTCCACTCCCCCCAATGCCATAGTCTACAGTTCCGGAAAGATCCCCATCACCAAGATGATCAAGACCGGTATATTTTTTGACGTCTCGGGATCGCTTATCATCTGGATAGGTTTGAGAATACTTTGCCCGCTTCTGGGGTTGATGTAACAGATCACCCTGATTTGTGCTAACAGAGGAAAGTGGTGGAAAGTGCCTTCCGGTCATAGGTCGAATACCTATTCGAGTTAATCCTGTTATATGATCTGCCATAGGCTTAACCTGTTTTGTTTAAAAAATCCCCCTCACCTTTTTGCCTTTGTCGGCCAGAGGTGGTCAGACGACCGCCCCCGTCCGGACGGGTGCCCGGTGGGTCAGATATCTTTGCCTGATGACGGAATGGTAGGGATCAAAGGAGGGTGGGGAGAAAATTTTGAACCTTTTCCCCGGCAGGCAACGTAAACCCAAGAAATTGTAACACATGCCCCAAGACGGGAAGGGCAATTTGAGGGCTAAAGAAATCAAATGGCTTTGCCGATAACTTGGATGTGCATTTTAACGGGTGAAATGTATCAGGTTTGGACTTTTTTTGGAAAAGATCCCAAAATGATTAACACGTCACAAATTCATTGGAATGAAGAGACTCTCGTCCTCTCGATGTTTCCCTGCCAATCCTAAGAATATGATAGATACCTTGATTTAATTGAACCGGAAGCAAAGAGGTGGCGTGAGGATTCCCGGATCAGAACATCTGAAAAATCTGCTGAAAAAATGCCTAACCTTAAATTTTGCAAATTCTTAAAATTTTTCTTGACAAAGATTTTGACCGAGTATATATTTGTGCCCAATTGGCATTTTGGTAGATGGTTGTATTGCTGCTTTTTTATAATAGGATTTTGTCCTTCTGAGGGTTAACCCGGAGGGTGAACCCTCAAAGAGAGTTAAAAATTTTCGGAGGGGAGAGTTTTAACTTTTCTTTCTTTGTAGTTTTCGTGCACTCGGCGGAAAAAAACAGAAAGTGCCGAAGTATATATAATTATGCGTGTGTGCTATAGTGAAAGGGGTGATGCGTTAATATTGAAGGCGAAAGCTTAAGTGGTGGAAAAGGAGAGTAATATTTTTTAGGAAGGACAACTTTCCAAAAGCAAATAACAAAAAATCATTTTCACGAAGAAGGAGGTGAGCTAAAAGACCACGAACGGAACCACGGAAAAAGAAACCAACAAATTTAGGGTCAACCTGCGAAGAAATAGCCCTAAAGGATAAAACCTTATATATAAGGAAGGAGGGGATGTAAAAAGATGCAAAAGGAAAAAAGAGAAAACCTTTTGGTAAACTATTTTAATCCATTTTACAAAGGAGTTTGTAAAATGAAACTCTTACGCATTTTTATGTTGGTAGCGCTTTTGGCCG
>CAYOSZ010000008.1:0-15123 GCA_964406715.1 uncultured Ignavibacteria bacterium
GGTGCATGTGGAGACGATCTCTCTTACCCTTCGAGCCGGAGGACCATTCCAGATCTCCTCAAAACCGAAATTCTTTATATTCCCCATCGGCTCTTTCAGTGCATTGCACGGATACACGTCCCCGTACGGATCGATAAAGACAATGTCCGTGCCCGCACCACAGGGGAGAAGCCTCTTGTCTCCTCTGACGAAATTTATGAATCCCCGGTTCACGTATGCCCGGAACCAATCCTTGACTCTCAAGAAAGGTTCCTTTCTTCTTGAGAGCAAAAGCTCCCGGATGAATCTTTTTATCTCATTGACAACTTTCTCTTTTTCCTCAATCACATTGTCCGGTATCCTAAATTGCCAGGCGTCATGGACCACACACTGGGCGAACTCAATCCCCATATGGGCACAGAGGTGGTATAAATCCACCAATTCATCGGAATTACGATGGGAAATGGTTATAGCAAAACCTATATCTTTTGCTCCTACTTCTCTTAACCTGAGTATACTTCTCATGGCATGATCAAATCCGTTTCTTAATCCGCGGATTTCATCGTTCTTCTTGGGTAAGCCTTCCAGACTGATCCTTATTCTTATGTCCGGATGTTTCCTGACGATAGAAACCAATCGATCGGTGAGATAGCCGGTGGTGCTCATTTCAAGATGGGAAGTCTTTTTTGACAAAACATCTACTATTTCCACTATGTCTGCTCGCAAGGTCGGTTCTCCACCTCCGATATTGATGCGGGCAAATCCCTGCGGGAGCCTGTCTATATGCTCGAGGGTTATCTCATCCTCCACCCGGCTGGGATGTTTCCAGATATGGCACATCTGGCAACGTGAATGGCAACGGTAAGTTGGCATAACCGCGACTTCTGTATTAGCGAACATGGTCTACCTCTTTTTCAAAAAGTTAGTTCTAGCTACAACTCTGATAGTTCTTTTCAATAGTTCGTCCCTTGAGAAATCAGACAATTCTTTCAGAATTTCCTCAGTAATGAATTTCTCTCCTTCATATTACGTTTGGATATCTATGATTGAAAAATATTTATTGAAAACTGCGAGATAATCCTTCTCGCGTAGTCTATTGAGATAGACATGTGTGGGAAACAGATTTTGCCTCAAGTGATCCCAGGGTGCTACAGTCTGGCTGGGTTCTTCATCAGGATTATGCCACTCCAAGTTATGCCCACCAGATAGACTGGGAAATAGATGCACGACGATATTAGCTATCCCGTCAGGTTTGAGAACTCTGGCTATTTCCTTACAGGCTTTATCCATATCATTTATGTGCTCAAAGACAGCATTGGAAATGACATAGTCAAAATGACTGTCGGAGAACTCAAGAGAACATGCGTTCATCACCCTAACATCAACATTATCCATTTTCAGTGGATATCCAAATTCCTTCTCAAGGGTATCATAATATACCCGATCAAATAGGATGTGTCGAAATGAAGTCTTTGCAAATCGTTCGATACCATTCGTCTTTAATACTGCCAGGAAGCCCTTAACAGAAAAACTGGGGTCAACAAAATCTGCGTCTATGCCGGTAATCTGGGCACCAAGTAAATGGAAGAGTAAAGTTGTCGCAAAACGTTGACCACATCCTATTTCCAGTATCCGAGTGTTTTGAATTTTTTTTGTTATATATTCTTCCAAAACATTTTTGGTTTCACTGAAAACATTGTGATAGTCGTGTAGAGCAAATTCTCGATTCTTGCGGAAATACTTTATGAGGCTCAAATATGTGTGCAATCTTGACTTCTCGTACCCGGCAGTAAAAGTTTCCTGTTTCATTCGCATAAATACCTCGCCTCAATATACAACGCTATCTCGGTTGACGTACGGTTTCCCTGACTTTCCTTGATCTCTCTTTGTCACCAATTTCTTGAAGTCAGTATTCCCCACTGGGGTGCCCTCCTTGGCCCCCATGTCCGGAAAGTCCAGGTAACCCTTTTTTCTCTTTTGGATTAGTTCCTTATAAATCCCCAACAGCTTAGGATAGTATTTTTCAGCAGAGTAGTTCTCTTGAATCTTATGCCGGGCGTTTTGACCCATTTTCTTTGCCAGACGAGGATTTTCATACAAGTATCTTATCTTCTCGCCCAGATCTTTCTCGTTTCCCATCTCAAATAAAAGGCCGGTAACTTTGTCCTCCACCAACTCGGGAACACTTCCCAGATGCGACCCTATCACAGGCTTGGCGCGGGCAAACGATTGTAAAATCGAAATGGGACAGTTATGATAGCAGTTGTTGGGGAAGACCAAAAAGCTGCAATTTGATATGATCTTATCGAGATCTTCCCCATCCAGGAAACCAACCAGCTTAACGTTTTCCATCCTGTTTCCTCGAATGTAATCACGGATGGGTTTTTCCTGTTCCCCCTCCCCGGCGATTTTCAATTTGATGGAGGGGAGATTTCGCATGGTTTTAACCAGATCGAAGATTCCGTTTTTGACTGAAAGCATGCCCAGAAAAAGTATGTATCTTTCCTTAGTTGAGTTGGTCTTGTAAACGGGCACATCCGCATAATTCGGCAAATATCTTACTTTCTCCTCGGGCAAGCCGTACTGAATCAATTTCTCTTGGGTGAATCGACTGAGTGCTATAAAACAGTTAACCCCATTGGTATAAGTTCGGTTAAGTGTGTGAATGTACATCTCCAGAGCAGAGACGGCGCTTTTGACATAGGAATCTTTAACGCATTTATACTTTATCGCCTTATAGAAATGCCTGCCCTGACATTCTTCACAGGGCAGCTTTCGCCGCATAAAAGTATAGTTGGGGCAAAGCAACTTGAAGTCGTGTACGGTCATAACCACCGGGACATTATGTTTTTTCAAGGGAAGAAGTATGGAGGGAGAAAGCTGATGATAGATGTTATGCAGATGGGCAATGTCCGGTCGGGTATCTTCGATCAATTGCTCCATCTTTCTCTTTGCCTCTAAGTTGAAAATAATTCTAAAGGTGCTTTTAGCCATATTCCAGGGCAGGCGAGAGTGATTGTTATAATCCACATTGGAGACAAAGTATTCCTCATATTCGCTCTTTAAGTTCTTGGGATGCTGCATAGAAAAGGGAATGACCGTGTGCCCCAAAGATTGCAGTTTTTCCATAGAATCAAAGAGCAGAGTCTCCGGTCCTCCGGCAGGGTGATAGTATTTGTTGGCCATTAATATCTTCATAAGCTTTGAGATTAGGTTTTAGTTAGATTCTTTCTGGCATAGAAGCTAAAAAAGATACTGAAGTCTGCTTTATCCTTCGAAAGAAAGTATTTAATTGACCTCAAGACAGATTCCTTATATAGGAACTTGGCGCTTAACACCAAATTAGTAAGTCTATTTGACTCGGGACCTCTATGTTGCATTAGGCTATTGATACTGCTTTTTGTATAAGAAAGTGGCAGGCCAAATGATTTGAAGCTGACTTTATCTAACAAAAACCCTCCCCTGTCTAACATAAGTTTTAATGTATGCGGTGTGAAATGATAAAGATGTCTGGGTAGGTCTAAGTCAAGCCAACATTCTTTTAAGAGTTTACTCTCATAACAATCTATGTTGGGCACAGATATTATTAGCTGGCCGTCATCTTTCAAAATCCTATACACCTCTCGTAGATATTCAGATGGTGAAAAGAGATGCTCCAGTACTTGATTCATTAACACCACATCGAAGAACTTTGAAGGGAAAGCCATTTGAGGAAGCTCGCCTAAATGGACTTTCAAGCCGTGCCGTTGGGCAGTCCGACAAGCCTCTGGGCTAATATCTACACCGTAAGCATCCCACTGGTGTTGCTCTAACCACTCGACCAAAGCACCGCTTCCACATCCCACATCTAAGATTCTGCCATTTTTCTTGTAAGGGATAGAAACTATAGTGAACTTATTAAGTAAAGAAGAAAGGATTGTCCGGAAGAGTTTCGCATTTTTCTTATATCCCATTTGACTTTCCCACAAAAAGTTCTTTATCCTCTGTCGATATCCTCGATTTTGGATGTCCGGGTCTTTATAGGAGTAATACTCCTCTGCCGGATAATATCTCAATATCTCCTCTTTACCAGGACGGGGATTAAGATAGACTAATCCGCATTGTTGACACTTCACCAGAGCAAATCTTTCTTTTGTCTCTGGGCTCTTCATATCTAAAAAGGGACGAGTTTCATTTCTACCACACAGATCACAACTCGTATGCTCCATAAATCACCTACTTGAACAGAGTTTCTCCACTGTTTTATATAGATTTTTAGCCAGGTTTTTCTCATTGAAATCTTTGACAATTGTTTTTCGGGCATTTTTGGCAACCCTTTCAGTCAATTTTGAATCCTTCAGTAGCATCTCCATTTTATTTTTCAAATCTTGCACGTCTTTTGGTTCAAAGAGGATAACATTCTTGCCATCCTCCACATAGTCCTCCACGCTCGGTACTTTAGTTACTATGACCGCTTTCTGCATGGACATGGCCTGAAGCAAGGTCGTCTGTCCAAGTGAGTATCTTACGTAGGGAAGAGGGATAACCATGAATCTGGCTTTGGCAATTTCCTCTTTTAGTCTCTGTATGGGGATGTAGGGTAGGCATTCCACCCTGTTTTGAATCTTGGGGGAGAAATTTAACTTTTTCTTATCTGGAACTCCAATGATTTTCAGTTTGACATCGTTTTCTAAATCTTCAAAAGCTTTGAGTAAAGTATCCCAATCCCTTTTGACGTAGCCCACTGACACAATGTAGTTTTCTGTTTTCAAGTCCAATGGTTTGAAGAATTCGGAGTCGGCGCCAAAGGGAACGAAAAAATTCTTTTCAGCTAAACAGGGGAGATTCTTCCGATAATAGTCTTGTTGGAAGCTGTTATGGCTCACAACCCCGGCTACTGATTTGATTGCATGTCTAAGGGGCAGAAGTTCCAGCTTTTTATTTCTTCCGCCATTAAAACAGCCAACATCAATGATGATATGGGGAGGCATCTTTTTTCCCAGGAGTGAACGAAAAAACGCCAGAAGCACGCCGCTCTGTGCTCCGTGAGAGATTATTAAATCGTATCTTCTTATCTTAAGCCAAGCCTTTAATGCTTGAATCACGTAAAATTTCAGCCACCATCTTTCGATATGATTGACCAGGGGCAGCTTGCAGAAATCAAGCACGTCCACCTGAACCTTTTGATCCGGCCAGTGTTTGAAAAACCAATATTTCTCTCCCTTTCTTATAACATTTGGAGATTGAAGGTTATTACTCGTCCCGTTGACGTTGTGAACGTCCCAGTTCACCAACATCAATATTTTGGAGAACTCTGGCATTCTTTCTCGTCCTCTTCTTTAGTATTAAGTCTGTAGATGGCGGTGACCACTCCGGCGTATGCCCAAAAATACCATTGAATTCCACCGTGGTTGAAAAGGTTGTCGGCAACGCTCATAGCTGCGTAGGCAATCAGAAAGCACAAAAAGCCCAGAGTCACGTACTCTTGAAATGAATCCGTTGCTTTCCGGCGGGTTTTGATGCTCAGCTTGAACATACTCAGTATGAGAATAACATAGCCCATGAAACCGATAAGGCCGGTTTCCACTAACATTCTCAGATAATCATTGTGAGCTGCGGCAAACCAGTCGTCTATCTGGTAAGCGACGTATTGAAAAGTACCTAACCCGTTGCCAAATATGGGACGTGAGAGAAAGTGAGGAAAGGAGGCGCCCCACAGTCTTAACCTCCAGGCTAACGAATCGTATCTGAATAGATCTGGATTAAGAATCGATTCGAATCGTTGAGATATCAACGGGAAAATCAAGACAACCCCGTAAAGTGCCAGAGGTGCAAAGATCAGAAGCCTTCTCTTTTTGAAGACTCCCATTGCAAAAATGGCCATCACCAAACCTATCCAGGCACCCCGGGTATAGGTGAAAATCAAGGAAAAAAGTAAAAGACCAATAAGGGCAAACAAACAAGTTCTCTTTGCTTGAGCTTTTTCCTGTAAGAAAAGACTCGTGGATAAAACTATAATCATAACCAAGTAAAAGGCATAAGCGTTCGGATGAGTTAAGGTTGAGGAGACCCTAAAATGTGGCTCCAGGCTAAAGAGAGACAGACTGAAATTGGAGAAGACTTGGACCATACCCACGGAGAGAGGAACGAACGAAGATAACACCAGGATTTTGACCATTCTTTTTACGTCTCTTTCAGATCTTAAGGTGTCCACCACCAAAACATACAAGACAATGAAGCTTAAAAGCTCAGTGATTTCGATTAAACTCGGAGTCAGGTCTTGCGAAAAGGGCAGGGATAAAAGACAGCCCAAAAGGAAGAAACCAAAAGGCTTGACCAAAGGAAACTTATGAATATCGATCTTTCTTGTGACCAGGTAAAACCCTCCCAGGACTAAGATAAGCACGCCTAAAACACTGGGAAGAGAAATCATGTTGAACTGGCCCAAGGAGATACTCATGTTCCGATGAAATGCATCCACACAGATCCTCAGCAGGATCAAAAGAAAAAGGAAATTCTTCAGTCCAAAAGCCCCCAGGAAAAGAACGGTTAAGACCAAAAAGAAAATTCCTAAACCGAATGCCTGAGAGTTACTAACGAGAAAAACCGTGCTTATCCCTGAGACGAGAAAACAAAAAAGGAAAAAGTACGCCACTCCCTTTGAGTGGACAGATTCATCCAGTAATTTAAGAGTGGAAGCCATCTTCTTTCCCTTGGTTTAAACAGTTGAATGTTCTGAAATCAAGTGGTGTAGACACCCTTTGTCTGAATGATTTTCTTCCAACCATGCCCGCTTGGCTGTTTTTTCAAATCGAATGCTGCCAACCATTAACCTCAAAACCTCAAGATCATCTATTGATCTCTGGTTTTGAACCAGCTTCCTCTTTCTATTCCAGAGCCTGATGTTGAAAAAGAAGTTCAAAGCTCCCCTGACATAGGATTTGATTGAACTAAAACGTCTTCTTCTTACATATCTCAAGATGTGCCTGGCAAATCCCAGGGCCAAGAAGGGTGAAATCAGGATGAAGGTGGTGAGCCTAAAGCAGATAAAACAGGTGGCCAGTGCGATTCTCCCCACGAAGTAAGCCTGCTTGGGAGAGCAATCCAGCTTCGTTCCGGCACCTTTGTGAAGGAAGAAGGAGCCGGACGGCACCTTGATTTTAATCTTCTTCAGGTGCAATCTCCATCCCCATTCCGTATCCTCATACATGAACAGGCTCTCATTCAGGGGTGTGGACAAAAGGATTTTCCTTGGGACCATACAGCAGGCGGTACTGGGATAAAAAGGGGATTTTCCGCTTACTTCGAAGATCTTAGCCAGGTACCGTCCTATCCAATATTCCGGGATTCCTGAGTGGACATATTGACCCTTCCAATTCAATTCCACTGGAGTTAGCACGCAGTTTTCGTCCTTGCTCATTTCTTCCACCATGTTCTGGATAAGCTCCTCTGGCAGATAAACGTCATTGTTCAGTACAAGTAAGTAGTTACCTCTGGCCCCCTTGGCGGCTAAATTGATGGCGCAGGGGGGACCGGGATCCCGTTTTAACTCTATCACTTTAACCAGAGGATAGTTGCTTTTAATGAAGCGGACGCTTTCGTCCTGGCTGGCGCAGTCGACTACAATGATCTCTAAATCTTTATAGCTCTGCTGAAGAAGAGAGTTCAGACAGGTGGGTAAAAGTTCCCTTCCGTTCCAGTTGACCACCACGGCACTGACTTTTCTTTTTCCCGACAATTCCTTCTCCTTTGTTCTTTAGCTAGTTCGAGCCAAGATTAAATCTCTTACCCTGCGCAGATCATATTCGTATACTCCCCCCAGAGAGAAAAGTACGAGGAAATAGCTGGTCATCCCTGCTCCGATACAAAGGAAGAGGTTTAATTCTCTGGTTAAATACAAAACCAGGCTCATAATCAGCGAAGCAGATACCACTTTTGAAAACGGGAGCAGGAGCTTTTTGAAATCAAAATTCAGGACCTTTTTGGCATAGAACATCACCGCCGTCATCACGAAAAGCTCGGTGGCCAAAATGGCAACGCTTGTCCCTAAGTAGCTGAGCCGCGGAATCAAAAGGAAGTTTACCAAAACGCTCACTCCCAGCCCTATTCCGCAGATGACTGTATTAATCCTCTGATACCCCGCGGCGGTGAGACCGTACCCCACCACAATGCTTAAATACATACAGAACATCCCCCAGATGAGTATCCGCAAGGCAAACGCCGAGCCTGCAAATTGAGATCCATAAAGCAGATTCATCGCTTTGTCGGCCAAAAAGGTGGTGCCTAGGCTGATGGGTAAAGCCATGCAGAATATCAAAGTTAAAGACTTTCCCAGAAAACGGCCAAATTCCTCTTTGGATTTTTGAGAGATGTTGGACATTATGGGAAACAAGGCCGGAATCATGATTCCCGGAATCATCTTACCACCCAGTACCAAGCGATTAGCTGCATTGTATAGCCCCACTGCCTGATCGCCCTTGAAGAATGACAGGAACACGGTATCCAAATTGAGGTATAAACCCGTGAAGACCAACATCAGAGCAAAGGGAACGGACCTTTTCAAGAGGTTGCCCCAGAATTTGAAATCCAAACCCAAATTAATTCGCGTGAATCTCTTGGAAATCAAAACCCAGGCAGCAATCAGAATCAAGACCCACACCAGAGTCTGGCTGTATCCTATGCCATAAATACCCCAATTGAGTTTCAAAACCAGGTAGCCTAAGCTGAAGCTGAGAACGTTTTGAACGATACTTAATGCTGATTCATACTCCAATTTCAGATGAACCTGGAAAATCCATCTGATTCCCAAAGAGATATTAGTGAAGAAGGTGGCCAAGCTCAAAAGGAAAACTATCTTCACGGTCTCCCTCGGATAACCCAGAATTTTAACCAACGATATCACCGAGACAAAAGCCAGAAGAGCCAGGAATGCTTTAAGGACAACCAGGTTGTTGAGGTATTTATCAGCAAGACTCCTGTCTGCGGATACCTCCTTGACCGTCAAAAGGTTTAGTCCCAGATCACTGATCACCGTGAATATGGCAATGAAGGATAAGGCGAAGGTTAGTTTACCCAAATCGTCTGGACCCAAGTATCTGCCGATCAGTACGAACAGTGAAAAATAGAGAAGTTTCCCCAGGACGGCGGAGACGCCCAATGCTCCAGAATTTTTCAAAACCAACCTGGCTCTGCTTTTCTCCAGATTGTTTTCCTGCTGCCCAGGAGCCGAAAGTTCTTTTTTCAAACCGGTTTCGATTTGGCTGGATGAATATGCTTTCATATGACAATCTCGGAATTTATTTTTTTTCGCAATTCTCCAAACAGGCAGAAGAAATATTCTCGGGAGAGTTTTCCTTCTTTCGAGCTAAAATCAAGATGTTCTCCATGAATGGCTCGGGATCAAATCCCAGAAAAGCCAAAAGCTTACTTCTAAGAAAAGGGATGCCGGAGAGCTGATTTAGAGTCAAACCGCTTTCATGATAAAATGCCTGAACATCACCGAAGCCCCGAAGCAGAAGCCGGTTTTTCACCTCTGGAAAATCAATCCCTCTTTGCTCCACTGGCGTTATATTATGGAATTCGGCTTTGGCTTGGGTTTCTCTCAAATCCGGTCTTATCTTCATGAAGTCCACGGCGTCTGTCTTGGAACGATCCCATTTAATGATCAGCTTAAGTTTACCCTTAGCCATCCTTAAAAGCGAGTAAAGGTTATTTGCCAGCTGATATACCCCCCAGGAAATGCCTCTATTCTCCGGCAGCGGTTTTTTGGCTGGATCCCAATCGGAATAAAGGTAACCCCCGTTTTTGAGCACCCGGCCGATCTGATCAAAGACCAGATGATAGTCATAAATGTGATGCAGCACCGAGAAAATGGAGACAGCGTCGAAGATAGAAGGTTTAAAAGGCAAAGATAAAACGTCCGCCTGGACTACATCCAAGTTGCTCTGCCTTGCCATCCTTAGCATGTTGAAGGAGATATCGACGCCTATGGCTCTTTTGAAGTGTTTGCTTCCTAGCTTCAAGATGTTTCCCGTGCCACATCCCAAATCCAGGAATAGGTTATTGGGAGTCTTTTCGGCCAAGTCCTTGACTATGGTTTCCACTCTTGTTTGATTTGAGTCACTCTGGTGAATAGCCTGTTCCACCTCGTCCTCATAGATTTCGGCTACAGCGTCATAATAGGCTATGTTGGCTTCTCTCACCTCATTGTGCTTCTGGCTTGGCGAGCGGAGTGTTTCACTCCTCTGTTGTTGCCCGTCTGCGTAGGAAAGCATGACCGGGATGCCTTCTGTTACCGGATAACTCCTTCCGCAACGCGGGCAGGTCAAATCGGCATCGATTATCTCTTGAACGCGCCGGTCGCGAACGTGCATTTCGAGTGATCCGGCCTGGCACACAGGACAGACCAGAAGATCAATCAGATCCCCTTTCATAGCGTCCCCTTTTTTTGGTGTTTTTCCTTGAGATTGCTGCATATCGTCCCTGCCAGGTGCGCCCCCCTCTGAACGCAGGCATCCATGTTCAGATATTCGAATTCCGCAAACCTACCGCAAAGCCAGATGCCCAATCTGCTCACGTATTCGCGAATGGGCTTGATGTTTTTCTGATAATCCCGATCATAGATGACGTAGGCATATTCAGATCTTCTGACCTCGGTAAAGCAAATCCGGTTCTTATCGATAAATTTTCTTCTATGCAGGTTTTTTATCACCTCTTTGGTGGTTTTCCTGTCGTCGGTTTTCCAGATAGGCCCATTTTCCCTGGTGGTTATCTCGGCAACCAGAGATGATTTCCCCGTGGACGCATTATATCCGCTGAATACCCGGGGAAAGGCAACCCGGTTGAACTTCACTTCTGGATTCGGAAAATAAACCGCGGTGAATCCGGGAAGATTATTTCCCTTAAGTCCCAGCATAACGGTGATGAGTGAATTATACTTCAAGCCTCTGAGTGCGCTTTGAACTTTCACGGGCACTTTATCCAAAGCGAAGATCAGATCAAAGATCGGAATGGTGGAGATAAGCACGTCGTATATTTTGGTGATCTTTCCGTTGGAGACCAACCACTCCCCGTTCCGCCTGCGCACCTTTCTTACCTCAAAATCTCTGAGTACGTTGGATAATCCGTTTTCCAAGCCCTTTATCAGAGCCTGTATTCCTCCCCTTCGGGGATAATGGAAATAGAGCTGGTGGGTATAACCTTCGGTGGGGATTCCCAAAGCTGATTTGATCACATCCTCCACCGGTGGTTTAGGAACCCTTCCCTCCACCCAATGCAGGCTCATTTTGTCAACCGGATAGTTCCAGATTTTTTCGTTATAGGGGACAAGATATCTTTCTGCTATTCCTTTGCCGAAGGTGTGATAGATCCACTCCTTGAAATTCGTGGGCTTGCGCCGGTGGTGGTTGTTCAGATAATGGTAAAGACATTCGAAATTGTCCTGTTTGGGAAGATCGGACAGACCGTTTTCAAAGGGATATTTGACCAAACGATCCTTGAAGTAGATTTTGTTGTTTCGTCTCTTCCTGAAGTAATTCTTCCCCAGAACCTGGAGCATGAAATCGACCGCCCTTTTGTCCCGGGAGTATATTATATGTGCCCCGCCATAATCGAAGGTGAAGCCCTCTTTGGAGAAGCTTTTGAGCAACCCGCCGCATTCGGAGTCTTTCTCCAATACCTCAACCTCCAATGCCTGGCCGGATTCCTTTTCCAGACAAAAGGCGATGGTTAAGCCAGTGAGCCCACCTCCCAGAATGCCGATTCGTATCGGTTTTTTTCTGCCCTGAGGGGGTGAGGGGAAAACACCCAGACTGTCGATATCTTCGATCTTTTTCCTCAAGTTTTATTCCTTCTCTTTTACCGCACAAGCTTAATTTTGGTATCTGTTTTGTTCGAAAGGGGAGAGGAAAACAGACTTCCCTCGTTCTTTTTGAACTCGTAGGAGGAGTGAATCTGGATTAGCATTCCTTTTGATCTCAAAGTTCCGATTTTGATTTTCTGCAGCTTTAAGACAGAAATTCCGGGGACGTTTTCTTACTGCGGGGACATTTTGATCATTATTTTTATCGACAATCTCATCTAAAACTTAACATTATCTTTCGATGATTTCCCGTTGTGGAAACATAACTTAGGAGTAATCCCAGACCTATCACTGTGCTTTTTGGTTAAGGGACTTAAGGAGAATATTCAAGTGGAGAAACGAAGAGCCGGGTGAGTTTGTTTTGTCGATTTTAAGAAATGAAAAGGTCGGATAGGTCTTACGACTTTATCCGACCCTGACAGTTACAATGCGCAATAAAACGTATTATTCCATCTTCGGTTAGCAATGAGGCAATTAGAATTCGAATCCTAAAGAGAATCGGTGGACGCTGGACAGGCGAGAGAAATCGGCCCAGGCATAGTTTATCTCCAGCTTGGTGTTCTCCCCCGCCTTGACTTTCATGCCGCCTCCCAGGGTTAATCCCTCCTCCTGGTAATTGAACTTGTATCCGGCTCTTAAGGAGAAGGTTTCTTTCCACAGATATTCACTCCCGAAGCTTGCCTGCCTGACATTGTCGCTGGGATGTTTTGCCTCTATGGTCGTGGTTAATTTGGATTCGGGGGAGTCGATTATATCATAGGCTAATCCGAACCTGAAGGTTAAAGGCAGATCGTAGGGATCCACGGACAGCTTGGCATTGACATTATCGTAGTTGGGGTTCCCGGGTTGAGGATTGTGATAGGAATCCAACTCCGGTCCCCCCAGTTTCATCTCCGGTCCCAAATTGGAGATGTTCATTCCCATCCTCAGGCTTTTGAAGCCGGTGTAAAACAGGGTGCCGAAGTCGAAGGCAAATCCCGAAGCACTCTCCTCCGAGATCCTCTCCCAGATATATTTCCAGCTTATCCCGGCGGAGAACCTATCGGTGAATTTTCGAGCGTATCCCACCGCTAAAGCATAGGAGGAAGCGGTAAAGGTTTCGCCGGTCCCTTCAGGCTGCTCCACCGTGGTGATCTCCATGTTCCCCATGGTCAAGGCGGTAAGGCTGATCCCGAAAGCACTGTACTCGTCCAAGGATCTGCCGAAGCAGGCGTGATTCAGCTGAACGTCCAATACCCAGTCCACGTTGGTGAACGACAGATTGGAGGAACTTATCTCGGTAAGTGCAGCAGGATTCCAGTACATGGCATAAGCGTCATTTACGCAGGCTACCGATGCCTCACCCATGGCCACGTACCTGGCTCCCATTCCGATTTTAAGGAACTGTGCTCCCACCGTGCCCACCCTGGAGAACTCGTCCGAATGAGCGGGGCTTGCCAGACTCAGAAGCAGCATAATGGCAAGCAGACCCACCAACTTCTTATTCATTTTTCCCCCTTCTTTTATAAATCCCTTCGGTTGACTCTCCCATATGTTGGGATCATTTAGTAGCCTAAGTTATCCTGCCAGGCCTTGAATGCCTGACGGAATCGATTTAAATTCAAAACAGCTTTCAGCTGGTTATCTTTATCCATTTCATCCGTTAATCGACTGCCTATTTTATTACAGCGAACTTGCCCAGCTTCTGTCCATATTTTGAGTCCACATGGAAGTAATAAACACCCGGGACGATACCTTGCTGGTTTTTGTTCAGCAGATCCCAATCTTCGGTTCCGGTTCCGTTGTCATGATTAATCAATCTCACCAGATCCCCTGCCAAAGTGTAGATACGTATGGTGCATTCATCCGGAAGATGGGTAAACTGAATCTTGCGTATCCCTGTTTTGGTTTCCCACAGAGCGTGGGCAATATAAGGGTTGGGTACCACCTTGATTTGGGAAAGCTCATCTCTCGCCTGCTGTGCATCCACTCCCCCGGCGCTATAAACGAACTCGTCCTCCGGGCCGTTTAGCCTGGCGCCCTTGATCTGATAGACGTCTCCCTCCGTGTATCCGGTATCGGTGGGAGCAAAAGCGAAGAACCAGGCATGATAGTATGGGAACGCCTCCGGATGAGGCTGTTGGTCATAAGGAAAATTTACGATGTCTAAGTAATCCCCGTGATGCGGGTCCCATACTCCATTCTGTGCCCAGTCATATACCTCCACCAGGACCTGCTGATCGGTGGATGTGTTCCACACCTCAAAGGGAACCCACACCGGAGTGACGTCATCAAAGAAGCTGTATGCCTGTGATCCCTGCTGGGTGAATCTGAGTTCATAAGTGGAGCGGAAATGTAGGTCCCCACCCACGGGATAGCCGAAAGTCTCTCCCATGCTTCCCAGGAAATATTCCATGTGCAGGGTGGCTTCGGAGGTGCCAAACTGGGTCTGGCCATAATCACTTGGTTCTCTTTCACCATTGGTTACGATTACCTGTATTCCGTCAACTACCGGATAGCTTTCCGTATCTCCGGACTGCAAGGTCTGGTCCTTCAAAACCGTATCACCGGTGGTCTGGTCGATCACGTGCCAGTAAGTGGCATTTGGATCATCGGTGAAGACGACTTTATATTCGTGACCGGTTATGGCACCCTGGTCGAATACCACTGGCACAACCGCTCCATCACTTTCCTCATCGTTTCCATAGTAATTATGCCTGACGGTTGCTTCAGCCGCATAGTATCCCGCCGGGTCGGTTCGAGGATAGGCAAAGATACAATTGACGTCCTCTCCCGGTCTTCCGTATGCAGTCTGCAAAGGCTCGATGGGTACGTTGGTGTCGCCCTGGTCAAAGGAGACCACGGAATACCAGTATTCCATTCCGTTGATCAGGTCACTATCGTTATAGGTATGCGGCAAAATATCAAAGGAGTTCTCTTTTTGAAACATAGCTATGGGTACGTAGTCGGGACCCAAGCTTCCATCCGGGTTCCTCACCAGATCCCCCCAGGTTTGTCCCATGTCGGTGCTTCGGTAGATCTTGTATCCTTTGAAATCCACCTCTCCGCTTAATGGATCGATTGAGCTCTCCGAGCTGTTGTCCCAGGCGAGTTTTACCTTCTGGTAGCTTGGAGTGACCGCCAAATTGGCCGGCTGCGGTGGCTCGGGACCAATGAAATAATTGTCATAAACAACCTGCGCCATGGACGCGTTGTTCTTGAGATTCTCCTCGTCGTATCCCGCTATTAGCGCGAAAACCACACGAACGGTTTTACCGGAGGCGAGGTTTATCCCCCGGGTGCACTGAACATAGTATTGGTCGGTA
>CAYOSZ010000009.1:0-14493 GCA_964406715.1 uncultured Ignavibacteria bacterium
AACAGCCGGTGAATCCAAGTCCGGGACATAAGAGAAGACCCGGGTCAGAATCTTTAGAAGATCCTGGAAGTAGACTTCTTGACTGCTCCTTCTTAAATTTACGCAGGAATCAGGATATGTCAATTGTTTTATTTGCGTCGACTTCGAAATCTAGTAGTTTTACCGGAATTTGATCAGCATATCTTCACTTTCTTGCAAACCTGGCCTTTCCCTTTATATTTCATATCATCACATTTGCCTATGGATGAAGTTCACCTTTCCTTATTAAAGGGAAGGGGAGTGACCCGGAAACGACATTGTGCTGGTGGGGGAAAAAGAATCGATGGCGAGGGAGGGAAGCCAGTTCCACTGCCTGGTGGATATTTTGTATTCAGGAGAAGATGGTTTCTGCTGATTGGTTCGCTCCGAAATCAAATATGCCCGATTTCACCAAATTGAGTATTAAGGAAATGGATTTTATCGATCTTTGTCTGTTGCCTTGCCACCTGAACCTCCTGTCTCAACCGATCCGTTTGACTTTTCGCTTAAGCTTCCACAAGTAAAAGTTCGCACCCGAAAGAGCAAAAAGGGAATGCTATCATTCCATCTTTTTCTGTTCTTTTCACCTGGTGTGAAGCTACAAAGAGAAGAGGGGTGCCAAACTTGACAAGTTGATCCGACAATATGTGGTCCGGGAACGGCGAAAGATTTTCTTATAAATAAATATGAAGGAATAAAGATTCTTGCGCTTGTTGCCGATTGTAGATATAAAGTCGGACATGTAGAACCAGAAACAGCGGGCTGGGGCGATTTGAAATTCCTTTTTCAAAATATTTTGCAGGGACTTAAAGTTTCCCAGATTTCAACCGACAAGAACAAGTAGCATAGTTACTCGGTAATCAGATCTGTAAGACAAAAGCAAAGAAAGAGACTCATATGATCTTAGGAAAAAAAGGAAGAAGTGTAGTAGGCTTGGACCTGGGCGCATCCTCCATTAAGCTGGTGAAGCTGGAGGAGAGATCCGGAAGTTACGCCCTGGTTTCTCTGGGGATGAGAGAACTGCCATTGGAGGTAGTGGTGGATGAGGAAATCAGAGACAAGGATACCGTTATCTTCAACCTCCACAGCTTAGTGGAGCAATGTGATCCCAAGTTGAAGGAGGTGGCAATATCCGTCTCCGGCCACGGCGTGATTACGGATATGATCACGATGGATCAGAAGAGCGGGACAGAGGCGGAGCAGGCCATTTTGTTTGAGGCGGAACAGAGAAGTCCGTTTGACGTAGAAGATGTGACCATGGATTATCACGTGGTCAATGTGAATGAGGAAATCAGAAAGATGGACGTGCTTTTAGTTGCCGCCAGGAATGAGCTTTTAAGTTCCTATGTGGAGCTGGTCGCAGATGCGGGCTTAAAGCCGGTGATCGTGGACACCGATGCCCTTGCCATTCTGAACGCTTATGAAATCAATTATGAAGTTGATTCAGACAAGGTAACCGCCCTGATGGATATCGGGTTCGACACCACCAGCATAACCTTTCTAAAGAACGGTCTTTTTCATTCCACCAGAGACCTGGCCAGCGGCGGTCGATTGATCTACAACTCAATAATGAAGGAATTTCGCATCAATCAAGAATTGGCAATGAAAACCATTAAAGGAGAGATGGGCACCTCCATCGATCAGGATATGCTTAAAGCTACCGTGGTTACTTCTTCTGAAGAACTGATCTCCGGTCTGGAAGTAGCTTTTTCCTATTTTAAGTCTACGGCCAAGGTGCCACAGGTGGATTGGATAGTTCTTTCTGGCGGAGGCGCTCTGATTCCGTTCTTGCCCGAATTCATACAATCCAAATTGAATGTCCCCATTGAGGTGGCCAATCCCTTGAGAAATATCGAATACGATCCGGAGGTGTTCAAGGGTGTCCAGCCGGACCGAATAGCACCTCTTCTGGCAGTCTCGGTGGGGTTGGCTTCAAGAAAGGTAGAATGAAATGGCCAAGATCGAAATCAATTTGCTCCCCCGGGAGCTTAGACGAAAACGACGAGGCTTCTCCTTTGACAAAAGCCTGACCCTCATCGCCACCTTAGCTGTACTGTTGGTGGTGTCGTTTGTGGGGATAAACGTGTTTCAGAGCATAAAGCTAAAGGCTCTGGACACCAAGATAGCAGAGGCGCAAAGGAAGGCCGACGAACTTAGAAAAAACATAGAGTTGGTGGACGCCTTAACGGAGCTTAAGGGCAAAGTATTGCAGAGAATGTCCGCCATAGAGGCACTGGACAGAAACAGGACGGTGTGGGTCAGGATAATGGAGGATTTGTGCAAGAGGGTCCCGGATTATTTGTGGCTATCCCTTTTAGAGGAGGAGGAGTCGCAGAATCAGCCAGCGCCGGCTACGGGAACAGACACGACCGCCTCTATCAGCCAAATTAGCCAGCTTCAATCTCCGGTTACCAAGAGGGTGACCTTAGAGGGGTATAGTTATTCCTTAAATAGTTTGGCCTCGTTTTTGATTCAACTGATGGGGTCGGAGTATTTCAAGAATATGGAGCTTCAATTTGTAAAAAGAGCGCAGCTAAATACAATCAGCGAGACGAGCGTGGAGGATAAAGCCTTTTCCTTCCAGCTGGTGGGTGATCTTTGCTATCTGCCGGAAATTGAACGACCAGATGCTGATACTGCTGTCCACGAGCTGGTTTCAAATGAAGAAGGAAAAGATGCTGAAATGAATTTGGCCGCTGGGAGGGAATAAATGGATTTGAAAGATCCGAAGATACAGAAGTTTCTTCTGGGAAGTCTGGTAATCTTTTTGGTGATTTATTTCTGGTATGCCAGGATTTATTCCAAAAACGCCGAATCGATTGAACAAAAACAGGTTCAATATGAATATCTACTTTCTGACTTAAAGAGCGTGGAGATGAAGGCAAGAAGCTTCGAAAATCTGAAAGAGGAATATGAAAAGCTGTTTGAAAGATATCGCAAAGTGGAATGCCTGCTGCCGGAGGAAAAACAAATTCCTCAGTTTCTGATTCAAATGCATTTCGCCGGCCGAGCCAATGAGACCGGAATCATGCAGATCCTCCCGCAAGAACCGGTGCCCGCCAGCTTCTACAATACCAGCTCCTTTGAGATGGAGGTCACCGGATCATATCATAGATTGGGGAACTTCTTAGGCAGCATCGCCAACTTCCCCTTTCTGGCCAATGTATCGGATATGACCATAACTGCTTTGGAGGATAAAGATAAAAGCATTGCTGCGTCGTTGAAGCTGACCACCTACTATGTCAGGGAAGAAGAGAGACTCAAGAAGATAGAATTCTAAAAAGGGTGATACATGAGAACAAGTTGCATATCCAAGCTGTCTGTCGTGGTGGGGGGAATTCTCTTTTTTGCCACGTTTACCCTTGCCGCAAGCCCGGCCCGGGGTAGTTGCCGAATAAAGAATATCAGCCTGAAGAAGGAAGGTAACTTCACCGAAGTCTCCTTATACGCGGACAAACACTTTGAGTTTTCTCACTTCACAGAGGAGGCAAAGGGAGGAAAGCCTTATCGTGTGGTAATCGATTGCCATGATGCAGTTTTTGATTTGCCCCAGAATAACTATAAATCCGGACTTCCACCGAGCAGCATCACGGCTATCCGAACCAGTCAGTTTCAAGTTGACCCGGTGCGAATCGTCAGAGTGGTTTTAGACCTAAAGGGACCCGTGGTATATAAGGTGACGAAACCGGAGACGGAAAACGAAGCCAGTATCGCCATTATGACCGCCCAGGATCCTGATTTCTCCATGTGGGTGGCAGTGCTGGAGGAGCAGAAGTCTGATAAATCCAAGACTTCTCCTTCCGGTACAGAGGGACAGATTGGCTTGAAGGCCTCCGAAAAAAAGAAGGCTGAAACCGTTCAGGAAGAGAGAGTCTATCGAAGAGCGGTTTGTTATGCCGATACGGGTGAGGTGTTGGCTTCTGCAGAAGAGAAAGGAACGCTCTTATCTCAGAGAGAATCTGAAGAAAAAGTAGCAAGAAGCGAAGAGTCAAGCAAAAAGAAGGATGAACTCGTCCAGCGGAGAGAGAGTCTAAGAAAAGCGGATACTCCTGCCGGCAGGGATGAAACGATCCTGTCCGCAGAGGCAAAATCCAAGGTTGAGGAGAAAAAGACAGAGGAGAAGATTACTCGGTTTGTCGAAGGGCAGCCAACCTTGCCATCTTCAAAACAAGTCCCATCTGCTGCTCATCAGGTGAAAGCGGAGAGCATAGATAAGACCAAAAAGGAGGATTACACCGTCTCCACGGAATCTGCCTCCCAGCCTGCATCAAAGACAGAAGCCCAAAAGAAAAAGACTACGTCTATAACCTTGGCGGGTTCAGAACAGAATCTTTCCAAAAAGCCATCTTCAGGAGAGCAGAAGACTCCATCTTCTGTTACCTGGGGTCCTCTTCCCAAAGAGCAATCCTCTCCGGCAGAAGGAGCCGAAACACGAAAGACGGAGATGAAAAAGGATGCTACAGGTAACGTTGCGAGTTCCATTGAAAAGGGGATTGGCGCCATTCTGGGTCCCGAGCCGGCGGTCGCCAGGGAAACCAGACCAATGGCAGACAGCTCTATGCTGATTCAGGAACTCCAGGAGGCTGAGCTGGGGCTGACTCCTCAAAGAAAGATGGTTCATTACAATCCCGAAACCAAAAGAGACATTTTCATGCCTTTAACCAAAAAAGAAGAGATGAACTTTGGAGAAATGCCCCAACCTCTTTTTGAGAATCTGAGACTGGTGGGAATTTTAAAAGATGAAGAGGGGAATAGGGCTTTGTTAGAGGATGAGATGGGCTTCGGTTACATTCTGATGAGCGGGGATGAAATCAAAAACGGATACGTGATCACCGTTGAGGAAAATAGAGCGGTCTTTCACGTCGAGGAATATGGCGGATATCAAATCATGGCTTTGGAACTTAACCGGGAATATTAAAAGAGAGGTAACTTATGATAACGATTCTTCAAAGGAAAGGATGGCTCAGGTGGTGGGGGATGGTTTTGGGAATCTCTCTTCCCCTGGTGATGTTGGTTTTCGTCGGGGGGGGAGTAGGGGGACCGGGTTCATCCGGCAAGACCATCACGGCGTTGAACTTTCAAAATGCGGACATGCACTCGGTTTTAAGTTTTCTGTCTGAATATGGAGGGGTCAATATCGTGGCTGCTCCTACGGTGCAGGCTTCCGTGACCCTGACGCTGCAGAATGTGACCTGGCGACAAGCGCTGGACATTTTGATGAAAACCTATAGCCTGACCGGGGTGGAAGAACACGGGTACATCCGGGTGCTTCCTACTCCCGAGTTCCTCAGCGAACAGGCTCTCCTGGAAAAACGCAGAGCAGATCAAATCTCCATGGTCCCCCTGGAGACGGCGGTCATATCAGTGATGCACGGCACAGCCAAGGACATGGTGAATTCGATGAAGGCGGTAATTTCCCAGAGGGGAACCATTGATACGGACGATCGCACCAACTCCCTGGTTATCCGGGACACGCCCGAGCACATCGAAAAGGTTAAAAAATTAGCCAAGACACTGGACAAGGAGACCGATCAAATAAAGATCTCGGCTCAGCTTCTGGAGATCGAATCCGGATCCCTGACCGAATTAGGCATCAACTGGTCCATGGTATCCAGAAAGAGCGCCCAGCTTCTGGAAGGGGATAAGGCCGAGGCAAGCTTTTCTCAAATCACAAACCGGGTAAGTGATCCCACCGCCGACTTTACCTTCGCCACGGTTCAAGGTATAAACGACGAGGATTTTGACATAGAGGGAACCGTCTCAGCTTTAGTCTCCAGCAACAAGGGAAAGATCATCGCCCATCCTGAGATCACCACCGTAGACAACCGCGAAGCCTTTATTCAGATGGGGCAGAGAATCCCCATAAAGCAGTTTGATGAAGCGGGAAATGTGGCCATACAGTTCGAGGAGGTAGGGACCATCCTGCGGGTTACCCCGCACATAACCTCGGAGAATCGGATACTTTTGAAACTGAGGCCGGAACGCAGCTCCTATACCTTCGATGCCAACGGGGTGATAATCAACACCAATAATGCTGAAACCAATGTGGTGGTGGACAACGGACAAACGGCAGTAATAGGCGGCTTGACCACCCAGGTAGAGATGAAAACCCACGTCGGACTTCCCATACTGAAAGACATACCCCTGTTGGGTTACCTTTTCCGATATACTCGAACGGAAATCTCCGACCGGGACTTAGTGATTTTTGTCACCCCCACCATCGTCACCGACGAGATGCACAGCATGGGTTCAATTGATCAGCCGGGCGAAGGTCTGGAGAATGAATAACAAAGAGGTTCCGGCAACTTATTAAACAGGAACGCTGAGAATCCACTTGGCTCTCTTTTAAGGCGACCATTATGGTCGCCTTTTGATTGTTTGCCTCCGAATAGAGCTTACCTCCTGAAGATCCTGACCCCCTTTTCGTTACAATTGCCCCATATTTTATTCTTGACTTTTGTATGAGTTGTTATTTTCTTAAAGAGACATTAATCGGATTTGTCGATGGCATAAAAAACACCGGGCCCAGCCGTTCATAGGCGGGCTTTATCCCTGGTGAAGGGGCAGCGTTCCTTCTTCTGAGTGAGGGTGAGACGCCCGAAACTGGAGGGGAAAAATGGATTTAAACCAGAAAAGAAAAGCGATATTTCTGGCTACCTTCAGTAGCCTGCTTAACGCAGCCATGGCAACCGATGCGGTTCGCAGCATGATCCTGAAAAAGGCCGACAAAAAAGTGCATGAGCTGTTTGTCGAAATGAATCCCCAGAAGCGGCCCAGGAAGGTGCAGGAGGATAAGTATATAATGACCAGGAACCTCCTGTACGCTGTGGACAGAGCTCTCAAGAGCAAACGCATTTCGTCCCGGGTGAGGAAGGGTCTGCTTAAGGTTTTGTTGGGTAATATCTTTTTGGGGGGCAAGGAAGAGCTGGCCAAATTTGAACAAGAGCATGGTTTTGAGCCGCCCGGATTTCTTACCATCAGCCCCGGTGCAGCCTGTAATCTTCATTGTGATCAATGTTATGCCGGCAGTTTGACCGAGACTAAGAATAAGCTCGACTTCGATCTGGTTTCGCAGATAATCGCAGATAAGCGTAAGTATTGGGGATCGTTTTTCACCGTCATCTCCGGGGGGGAGCCGTTCATGTGGAAAAGTGAAAGGAATGGAAAAAAGGGCATTCTGGATCTGGCTGAAAAGCATGACGACAATTACTTCCTGATCTTCACCAACGGAACCTTGATTGATGAAAAAACTGCCGAGAGGATGGCCGAGTTGGGGAACGTTACCCCCGCCATATCCGTGGAAGGGTTTGAAGAGGAGACGGAGAAGAGAAGAGGAAAGGGGGTCTTCAAGAGAATTCTCAAAGCGATGAAAAACCTGAGAAACGTTGGAGTTCCTTTCGGCATATCTTTAACCGCCACCAAGGATAATGCGGAGCTGCTTCTTTCAGGTGAATTCATTGATTTTTATTTCAATCAGCAAGGGGCGATCTATGGATGGATTTTTCAGTACATGCCCATCGGCTGCAAGCCCACCCTGGACCTCTTAATCACGCCGGAGCAAAGGCTGAATATGTTTTTCAGGGAGAGGGAACTGGTGGAAAAAGATAGGATGTTCGTTGCCGATTTCTGGAATTCGGGATCCATCAGCGACGGCTGCCTGTGCGCCGGGAGGACCGGGGGATATTTTTACATCGACTGGCGCGGTAACGTTATGCCCTGCGTTTTCACGCCTTATTCTACCCATAACATCAAGGAGGTTTACGAGAAGGGGGGGAACATCAACACCATCTTAGAGACTCCTTTCTTTAAGGCAATCCGAAAATGGCAAACCGAATACGGGTACATGCAGCCTTCCCACCTGGTGGGCAATGAAATCACTCCCTGCCCCATCCGGGATCATCATAAGCGCTTCTATGATATCGTCAAAGATCAGCAGGCCAAGCCGATCAATCCGGAAGCAGCGGAAGCTCTGGAGGCTTCTGATTTCGTGGAAGGTCTGAGCCAGTATGGGAAAAAGGTGAGCGAACTCACCGACCATATCTGGGACAGTGAGTATTTGGAACCGGAAAGAAGGAGGTTGGGATAGACTTAAGCTTGCTTGGTGAAGAAAACCTTAGGAATGGAACGTAATGATGGTGTGATGTCGGAGCCTCAGTCTCGACACTTTTTAAAGCGTCAGGAGCGAGCTCCCGACGCAACTATAAACCTTAGGAATGGAACGTAAGTTAGAATGATGTCAGGACCTCAGTCCTGACGTTTTTTATAGCGCCAGCCATCAGGATTTCTTCAAAGGCAGAAAAGTGATATTTTCGATGCAACTAAAAGGTTTCGTCGGAGCTTGCCCTATGATGTTTAACCTGGGGCCTGTCCCCGACGTTTTTCCTTTTTAATTTTCGCTCCCCAAGCTAAAACTTCTGACTTACCCTGTTTATTTTTGCTATGAAGTATACGATTACCTCTCTGTGATGTTATCTTTTTCTTAATTCTTTATTTGGTTTTTTCTCTCCCCAAGGAAGTAACCAATCCTACTCCGAGGCTTCGCTTTCTCAAAAACTGAAACCAGTGCACCAACAGAGGAACAGGAAAACTTTTCCTGCTCATTAGAGTAGTTTCTTCCCATTTAACATAAATTCTCAATCAAACGCAGAAGGAGCCGACAGACTCAAGTGACTGTCATTCTTTCAATTAATTGCGATTTCCCTACATAGCGGAACTTTGGCACATAGTTTGCAAAAGTTTTCAAGGCTGTATGAGAAAGTTGGAACTGAAAAACAGACGGAACTGAAAGAATTGAGGATCATTTTGGCTCTCTATTTTGCTTCACCTACCAATAAAACACTATTGTCGGAATTCGGCTCAACTCTTTTCGAGTTATTAAAACGGTTTGTCAGGGACGAGAATCATTTGCCAAGCAAGAGCCTTCAAATCGAATCCCGCAACGCAAGTTCATTCACTTTGTTCCTTCTTTTCCCAGTCGAGGTCATGATTGGGCTTTTTCGCAAAAACAAAAAATCGTCCAAAACGATACGACTTGAAATATCACATCCCCGATTAGTCCCTTTTTGGACAAACTTTGAAAAACTTGGGATACGCAGAGACTATGTGTATCCGGAAGGTTTTAACCTTTGCAAAGCGAGGTAGATTAGATGTCAGTCCAGAAAGAATGGGCTCAGCTGAAAGAAGAAAACGATCCGCAGGTTAGACAGAAACTTTTAGAACAGTATCTCCCTCTGGTGAAAAACGTGGCGGGACGGATGGCCATGGGATTTCCCAAATCGGTGGAGCTCTCCGATCTGATTAACACCGGCGTCATAGGATTGATCGAAGCCATGTCTAATTTTGATCCCTCCCGGGGAGTGAAATTCGAAACCTACGCAGTCCCGCGAATAAGAGGAGCCATCTTAGATGAACTTCGTTCCTTAGATTGGGTCCCCCGGTCGACCCGGGCGAAATCCAGGGAAATCGATAGAGCTACCAGCAAACTGGAGAACCAACTGGGCCGACCCCCTTCTCCCAGAGAGCTTGCCAAATCCTTGAAGATCTCCCCTCATGAACTCTTCTCGGCGGTAGATGACGTCTCCTCCGCTACCATATTATCTTTGGACGAGTTGATTTACAAGGAGGAGGATAACAGACAGGTTCCCCGGGTGGAAACCCTGCAGGATGTACGTTGTGCAAGTGTTTTGGGGGATATGGAAAAAGAGGAACTAAAAGGGTATCTGGTGCAGGCCATAAGTCATCTCTCTGAACAGGAGAGGCTGGTGGTGGCTCTGTATTATTATGAGGAACTGACCTTAAAAGAGATCGGTGAGGTAATGCAGATATCCGAATCCAGGGTGTCTCAAATACACACCAAGGCAGTTTTAAAACTGAGGGGGATGATCAAAGAGAAATTTGCCCCGTAGTAGGAGGAATCAAGCTTTCTCATTCAAAAGGTCCGGAGGAATGGTATGGGATTTAACCGAATGTCTGAGAATCCCACCCTGCCAGATGAGCATCTGACTGACGTAATCGAAGAGGAAATGCTATTTGGCACGGGTGAGAGAAAAACCGAATTGAACGAATTGATCCTTTCCTTAAACTGCAAGCTGGACGAGCTGGCCCTGGTGAACAACAGGCTTTTTGAACTGATAGGGTCCTGCAGAGGAAGTGAGCTTGGCGGGGATGAGCCCACCCCGAGCCCGTCTTCGCAAACGACCACCCCACCAGATGTGCTTACAGAGCCGGTGTTAATCTATCGGCTTTCCTCACTTCTGGATTTGTTGAGACAATGGTATGACTTTGAATATTGCGGGGTGTTTCTCTTAAATTACCGGAACGCTGGTCTGGATAAGTTGGTCTCTTCCGCTGCTCCTCCAAAAGAAGGGAATTTACAGGAATTCGAAGATGAGATAAAACAAAGGTGGAGCAGGGGTGATTTCGTCAATGCGGTCAGCCAACAAAAAAGGACGGTTCTTCCAACGGAGAAAAAAGACAGCCTACTGGTTATACCATTCAAGATTCTGAACGAAAAAGAAGGATTGTGGGTGGCACGTTTAAAGGGCACATCTCTTCAGGAAAATAAACTATTTTCAGAACTTCCTTTCTGGGTGGAGCTGATCTCCTTCTGCATTGAGAATTCTCATCTGAAGGCATTTTCCCTTTCCCCACCGCAAGAAAAAACTTACCCTATCGAAACGGAGAGACTCCTCACCACCGCAGAGATATCCAGGGCTGCGGTGCACGAGATGAATAACCACCTTCAGGTTATCTTGGGCAGAACTCAACTTTTAAGAATCAATGAGAAAAAAAATAAAAAGACCCCTCCAAAAAACAGCGTCTTAGAAACCATAGAAAAGAACATCAATCAGGTTTGCTCAACCCTGAAGGACTTTTCGGATCATCTGCGCAGACAGTTCAGCATGACCACCGAGAGAGGAGAGGTAAACCTCCGACGTCTCCTGGAGAGCAACTTTGGATTCCTGAAATATATATTGAAGTCGAAGAAGATGGAATTGAAACTAAAGTTAGAAGACGAGCTTCCTTCTGTATACGGCAACCCGGGAGAAATTGAATTAGCCCTCTTGAGCTTGATCCTGGGACTGAGAGACGAACTGCCCTCCGGGGGAAGTATCCGCCTGCAGGCAGCCAAAAGCGAGGATTTGCTCTGTTTGAGAGTTTGCTGCGTATCGGAGGAGACTAAAGGAGGTAAGCTCTCAAAGTCGGAGGATCTGAATGCCAATCACCGGCTGGGGATGGTTTCCAGAATTTTGAGCGGACAGAATGGGGAACTCAGGATCGAGAAATTCGGGGAGGACGAAATTATCCTCTCCTTGAGGTTTCCGATCATCCCAGATAGTAAGGCAGAATTGGATAACCTTCAGGGATTGAGTTTGCGATCCCCGGAGTCCCATATACAAGCGGGAGATGGCTGAAGATAACTTGAATGATAGTATTCATTTCATTACATGATCTAAAGATCGAACTTGATGGACTACTGGTTAAATGCCCGGAAGGGCTGCTGGCAGCACGAAGATTCAAATAAGCAGCTTTGTCGTCTGGGAAAAATGATTTTCTTCGTTTGCTCGTACATTTAGAAATCACTAAAGGCTTGTTTGGAGATTTGGAAAGGAGGATTAATTTTGTCTTATTCAACAGATTCTGATCTAAAGACCGAGTCGGACTCCACCGTTATGGGACAAACACCATTCCCCATCAGAACATCTCACGGTCGCAAATATGTCCGCATCCAGCTGTCTTCTCCAGTTCAGTTTCGACTGGTGTCCTGCAAAAAGGGGAAGATAAAACTATCCAAGATCCCCTCCAGCGGCGAGATTCTCAATTTAGGCGAAGGAGGAATGCTCTTTTTCACTGACTCCTTTGTGCCAGAAGAAGGTTTTGTGCTTTTGACTCTGGATCTTAATAAACTGGTGATCCTGGATGGGGTATTGGGAAAGATCAAAAGAGTGGAGCCCTCAGGAGAGGGAGATTTCCTGGTGGGGGTGGAGTTCGTCTTAAGAGAACAATTGGAAAAGCTTGCCAGCATCGAGCAAATAGAAAGCCTGCCGGTGAAGGTGGGGAGCTTCAACCGCAAATTGAGGGAGATCATCTCCAGTTTTTTGCGTACCGCCGATCTTAACATCCGACAGTAGGGAAAAACCTGCTTGATTTTCCCGAACTACCGAAGGAATAAAGAGCTCAGAGTTTCAGATTTTTTCTCTGAACTCAAAAACTCGCAGGGGGGATTCGTGGGGGCTTAGGGGTTGTTGTCTTTGTTGAGAACAATAAAAAGGAAACGGAAATTTTGGAGAGATGGTATATCCTTAAACTCGAGTCGGACCGAAATGCCACTTCACAGAAACTCTAACAGATAGGGGGGCTAACATGCAGAGGAGAGGTAAAAGCAAAACTACAAGACCTACCAAATCCTCAAGGTCGATTGGCAGAAGAAAGCCTTTGTACCCGAATCAGAACTTAGACGTTCTGAAAACCAACTTCCACGTGGCAACCGGAATCTGTAAGATAATTGGACAATCCACAGGCGGGAGAGAACTCTTCGAAAATATGCTGAATTTGATAGGCAGGTCCGTGGAGTTCAGTCATGCCAGCCTCTTCTTGTTGGACAGGAAGGAGAATAAGATGGAGGAGGTGGCTTCTGTGGGGAAGAAAGTGGATTTAATCGATTTCGTCAGATTCGATGCGGGAGTCGGGCTCTCCGCCTGGGTGGCTAAAGAAAAGCGGCCAATTCTTCTTTCAAATCTGCATCGGAAGAGAGGTGGGGAAAAAGTCAAATCTTTCCTGGCCATCCCCCTGATTTTAAATGACGAGGTTTTCGGGGTTATGAATTTATGCCATGCCACAGCGCATGCTTTTGAACCAGAGGATGTGGAGTTTTTAAAACTGATTTCAGGTCCGGTGGTATTGAGTCTGGAGAGGGTGTTTTATCATTCAGAGGTAAAGAGATTGAAGGAGGAGATTCAACGAACAAGGGAATATTCCGCGGGATTGGAGGAGAAGATCACCCGGATGGAGGGGATGACCCCCACCCCGCAGCTATTGGAAAGCTTGAAGGAGAGGATCAACTCTCCTCTTTCCAATATAGCGGAAAACGCTCAGTTTCTTTTGGATAGTTTTTCGCCCCGGCAGGAACAGAAACTCCGCCGCCTTAGCAAAAGCCGGGATGTTGAATTCAAGCGGGGATTAAAAGCAATCAAAAGTGAGATCAACCAGATCACCAGGACCACGGAAAGATTATTGAAAAAGGGTGCCGATTGGTGAATCCCAAAAGGTAGTGCCAATGAAAATCTGTTTGGTTAACTAATCCGGCACGAAATAAACCCCACTCCACTGATAAGGGATTAAACATGTCGAACCTGTTAACATCAAATAATATATCTGAGACAACAAACAACAGGGCTGTCGATTTGAGAGACCTTCTGGATGAGTTGCCCCTGGGGGTGTTTAAAGGCTCGCCCGAAGGGGAATTAGAGTACTCCAACCGGTTTTTGTCGGGATTGGCAGACGAATCAGCCAAGAATGCGATTAAAACAGAAGATTCTATTAGAGATCAGATTTCCAAACAGGCTCGAGCATGCGCAAAATCCGGCAATCCCTTGTCGGTGAAAGTGGAAACCCCTAAGGACTCAAACCTTTTCATGCGCATCTTCCCGGTCAAAGATGAAAGGGGACAGTCGAGGGGTGTGGTGGGTTGGCTGGATGACCTCTCGGGTATGACGGATCTGCAGGTGAGACTGGAGAAGAAGATAAACGAACTTTCCCTGCTTTGCGAGCTGGGTAAGGTTCTAAGAAGCACCCTAAATCTGGAGGAGATACTTCAGATTGTCTTAATCGGGGTTACCGCCGGGCAGGGATTAGGATTTAATCGCGCCTTTCTTTTGCTTTTGAACCAGACGGGAAATTTGCTTGAGGGAAAGATGGCCATCGGGCCTTCCAACCCGGAGGAGGCAAAAAGAATCTGGGATTCCCTTTCAGCCCGGGAGCAATCCTTAGAGGAGGTTCTTCACTCATACAAGGACGTTTTAAAGGAGAAAGACATTCTGGTCAATCAGGTCGTGAAAAAGCTTAAAATCCCCCTCTCCCATAAAAGAAATCCCCTGATTCGGTCGATGTTAAATAAGAAAGCTGTAAACATCACCAGGGGAAAAGGAAAGCCGGTTGAAAATCTTTTTGACATTCTGAAAACCGATCAGTTTGCGCTTGCTCCTTTGATATCGAAAGATAGAATACTGGGAGTCATCGTAGCCGACAATCTGATTACCCAAAAGACCATTGAAGATGAGGATGTTAAGCTTCTCTCCATTTATGCTAATCATGCCTCAGCCGCCATAGAAAGCTCTCAGCTCTATCAGGAACTGGCAGAGAAGGTGAATAAATTAGCGGAAGCCAACAAAAGGATCGCGGAAAGCGGACAGAGGCTTTTGAAGGTGGAAAGGCTGTCGGTTTTAACAATGCCGTTCTCCTGGATAAAATTTTCAA